>NZ_CALXRM010000007.1 GCF_944390845.1 uncultured Brachyspira sp. | reverse complement strand
TTTCTAGAAATTTAAATTATAAGGAATACCTTCTTTTTTTAAACTAAAAGTGTGCAATATCTATGGCTCTTAAACAGTAAGAATTTTTTTTTATATTGCAAATAAAAAGAGTATACATTATAAATGCATACTCTTTTTGAATTTCTATATTAATAATTTTTATGCTTTTTTAGTTTTCATAAATAATATTAAAAGTCCGCTTGCTATGAAGTTACTAGCGTAAGTACCTATAACAACACCGCAGAAGAATGTAAAGGCAAAATCATAAAGTATGAATCCGCCCCATATCATAATAGCTAATGCAGCAAGAAGTGTAGAAATACCAGTTATTATAGTTCTTCCTACAACATTATTTAGACTTATATTAACAATATCTTTAAATGGCATTTTAGAGTCAGCATTTTCTCTTATTCTATCAAATACTACTATGATGTCATTGATAGTGTATCCTATCAAAGTAAGTATTGATGAGAGTACAAGTACAGAAAACTCTTTGTTTAGGAAAAGCAGTATTCCAAATACTATAACAACATTATGTATAAGTGTAATGATCGCAGGAAAAGCATATCTATAATTGAATCTTATAGTAATGTATATCATTATGATAATCCAAGAAACAATTATAAGTATGAAAGCTAATTTTAAGTTATCAGCAGAAACAACACCGCTTATAATGTTGCTTCCTATTAACTTAACTTTTTCTTGAGTATATTTATCATAAAGAACTTTCATAGCTCTGTCAGATTCTTCGTTGGAACCTCTGAATCTTAAAAGGAAAGCATTAATATTATCTTCACCTTCAAGTTCTTGTATATTAACAGTTTCAGTTCCAAAGTTATTGTATAAAGCTCTTATCTCAGCAATATTTATAACTTCTGGATTATCTATTTGAACTTTTAATTCAACACCGCCTGCAAAGTCAATACCCATATTGAAACTGTTTGTACTAAGTTTACTTATGAATAAACCAATAGAAACTATAAAAAGTATTGAAGATACAATAGCTGCTATAGGCATAATTTTAACAAATGGTATCTTATTTTTTGTCAAATCATTATTTTCTTTTTTTATTTCTTCACTCATTTACAAAATCCTATTTATTTTTAAGAAGTTATATTAAATAAAGAAGAATCCTGCTTTCTTTACTATTTTAGTTCTTATAATCTCTTCATAGATATATCTTGTAATAAATACAGCTGTGAATAGGTTTATTAAAATACCAAAGAACAAAGTAATAGCAAAACCTTGTACAGGACCGCTTCCGAATATCCAAAGTATTAAAGCTACAATTATAGTTGTAATGTTAGAGTCAAATATTGTGGCAAATGCCATGTCATAACCAGAAATAATAGCATCAGCAACACTAGATTTTACTTTTAACTCATCTTTTATACGCTCAAATATAATAACATTGGCATCAACAGCCATACCTATAGTAAGAATAAGTCCGGCTATACCAGGCAAAGTCAAAGTAAATCTTAATGGTGATAATACTGCTATGATAAGAATAACGTTTACAAGCATAGCAATAGTAGCTAAAACACCAGAAAGTCTGTAAACTGCTATCATAAATACAGCAACTAAAATGGCTGCCATAAGTAAAGCAGTAGCTCCGGCTTTTACTGAGTCTGCACCTATAGACTGACCTACAACTTCTTCTTCTACTATGCTGACATTAAGAGGTAAAGCACCTTCTTTTAATATTCTAGCTAAGTCCTGAGCTTCTTCTAAAGTGAATCTTCCTGTTATTACACCTCTTCCGCCTCTTATCTCATCATTAATATTAGGAGCACTGATAACTTTATCATCTAATACTATAGCAAGCATTCTATTTTTATTTTGAGCAGTAACTTCAGCAAATGTAGTAGCACCTTCACTGTTAAGTTCAAATTCAACAGTAACTTCACCGAATTGTCCGCCGCCTACTTGTGCATTGATTAAAGCACTTCCTTCTAATGAAGGTTCTTTATTAACAATAACAGGAGCACCTCTTACTCTTCTTCCGAAATCATCTTTTTCACTGTAGAAATAAAGCTGTTTTCCATATTCAGGAACTTTAGCTGTATTAGTGAATACACCCATAAGCATATCATTAGTAGTTAATTTAGAAGTAGCTTCTTCATCAACTAAATTGAATGTTAAAGCACCCTGACTGAGTACTACGCTTTTAATTCTGTCTGGGTCTCTTGCTCCAGGAAGTTCAACAACTACTCTGTCTTCACCTTGCTTTCTTATTCCTACTTCACTTACTCCGAATTGGTCGATTCTGCCTCTAAGTCTTGATATAAGTCTGTCCATAGCATCATTTTTTTCTTCAGCTGTTAGAGAAGCAACATTTCTTTCAAGTCTTGAAGCATATTCTTCAAAATCAGCCTGTAATACTATTCTTATACCGCCCTGTAAATCTAAACCCATATTTACAGATTCGCTTCTTAAACGTTTAAGAGCTTGAACACTATCAATTTGTTCTTTTGTGTATCCTTTAGCTATCATCTCATCTAAAGACATATTACTTTCTTCTTTTTTATCTTCAGATGTAAAAAAGTACCATCTCACTGTAGGAGTAATAAACCAAGCCATTATACCAAGTCCAATGATGATGAATGCTAGTCTTAAATTATGACTCATATTATATGTCCTGTTATTATTATATTTTTATTATTATTCTTTTTTATCTTCTGCTTGAGCTTTTTCTAAATCTTCTTTAATTTGATTTTTATCTTCTATAGCTTTTTTATCTTTCTTTTCTTCTTTTTTAGGAGGGTTTAACATTTCTTCTGTAACAACTGCTGATATAGAAGATTTGATTATTTCCATTTTAGTATTTTCGCCTACTTTTACTATAGCAATTCTTCCGCCTTCTTTGTCTGAAACGTATTCTGCTATTATACCGCCTGATACTATGATTTTATCACCTTTTTTCAATTCTGCTATGCTTTGTGCTAATTTTTTTTGCTGTTGTTTTTGCGGTCTTATTAATAAGAAATAAAATATGGCGAATATTGCAACCATCATACCTATAGATACTAATGGATTGCCTGCCTGAGCTCCTTGCGCTCCTTGTGCATATAATGTAGCTGTGAACATTCTTTTGTTACCTCTTTAAGTATTAATTTTTTGAAAATTTTTTTTGATAGTACATCATATTATCAATAATTTATACTTATGTCAACCTATAATATATAAAAATTGTTTGCTATAGGCTATGTCAAATAAATTTGCCATAGGCAAACAATTTTTATTGGTTATAAATAAAAATTGTACGCTATAATTATCTGCCAAGTAAACTTGTCAGATGCTCCCAATTTTTATTAGGTATATATAAAAATTGTTTACTATAGGCTATGTCAAATAAATTTGCCATAGGCAAACAATTTTTATTGGTTATATATAAAAATTGTTCGTTATGGGCTATGGTAAATAATTTTGCTATGAGCTTCTAATTTTTATTAGATTATATTAGAAATTGTTTAATAATTTTATTTTGTACATAAATTATCTTCATTAGTTATTAACTCTTATTTATTTTACAATGTAGGGTTGATTTTTATCGTTTCTTAATGTATCATTTATAATAAATAAGCGTAACGGTTCCTTTGGAGCCTTACTCCCCATCATAGGATGGGGTTTTTTATTTTTATGGATAGAGTTAACTTTTATATAGATGGATTTAATATATATCATGCCATTGATAGATTAAATAATAATAAATTAAAATGGATAAATTATTATGATTTATGTAAAAGTTTACTTAAAAACAATGAATCAATAAATAAAGTATATTATTTCTCTGCTTATGCTTTTTGGAAGCCTTATAGTCAAAATAAACATTATATACTTGTACAGGCGTTAAAACATTTTTGTGTAGAAGTAGTTTTAGGTAATTTTAAAAAGAAAACACAATCTTTAAATATCTCAGATAATAATGGAAATATAATAAAATATAATTATGAATATCATGAAGAAAAAGAAAGCGATGTAAATATAGCTATACACTTAGTAAGAGATGCATGTAATAAAAGTTGTGATAAAGCTATATTATTGTCTGGAGATAGTGATTTAGTACCAGCTATAAGAATGGCAAAGCAAGAAAATCAAAATTTAAAAATTGGTATTGTATGTAGTACCTGCTTATGTTCAGGCTAGTAGTTTAAAAGATGTTTCTGATTTTAGTGTAAAATTATCTAAAATAAATATATCTTCTATGCTTCTTCCTCAATCTATTGTATTAAAAAATGGAAATACAATAACTTGTCCTAAAGATTGGCAATAATATTTTATAAAAAATTAAAAATATAACTTGCTTTTTTTTTCTAATATGCTATAATACAAAGCAACTACCAGCTCGGGTGATGGAATTGGTAGACATAGCAGATTTAAAATCTGCTGGTCCTTGTGACCGTGCCGGTTCGATTCCGGCCCCGAGCACATAAGTGCTTTAATAATATGGAGTAGAGGATAAAGTTTGTAGAGTAAAATCTATAAACTTTTTTTGTATATTGAATATGATAAATAATCACGATAAATTTTCTAAACAAAATTTAATTATATTAGCAGTAGGACTTGTTATATTTGCTATTAGTTTTATATTCATAGCAATGGTTGGACAAAATCCTGAAGGTTTTATGGGATTTTTAGCTCCTTTTACTATGCTTGTAGGTATCATAGTTATAGTAACTGGTTTTCTATATAAGTCTAATTCCTAATATTTAATTTTCATTTCCGAATAATTTTTTGTAAATATCATTTTGTTCTTCTAAATGCACAACAAAACCAACAGCTATTTTATTTTCAGTTGCTTCTATTATTTTTCTTGCTCCTTCTTCTCTGAATCCTCCGCATAATTCTATACAATCAATACCTTCATCTTTTAATTCTTTTGCTATTTTACAAGCTTCTTCTATATTTGAAACTCCTATAATTTGTGAAACTCCATTATGTATTGATGATCTGTCTTTTTCACTGTTAAAAATTTTATCCATTATTAGAAAAGCAAATTTCATATATATACTCCTATTTATTTTATTGTTTATTATAGCATATAATAGAATAAATTAATTTGTTATTATAAAAAATAATGATTTAAATTTTAATTTGTAAAAAAAACATTATAGCTATTGATTTTTTTTATGATGATGTTATAATTAATGAAAATTAAATAATTTATTTCAAATTGCGGGCGTCGTATAATGGTTATTACCTTAGACTTCCAATCTAAAGATGACGGTTCGATTCCGTTCGCCCGCTCCATTTTTTCTTATCCTTTTTTATCACAACTATATAATTGATTTATATTATTAATACTATAATAGTATACTTTTTTATAATCAATAAATTTTTTTTATTTTTTTTATAAAAAATATTATTATTTTTTTACATTTTCTAAATTTTTTTTATATTTAATCTTGTAAAAATATCTTTTATATTAAGTAAATTATGGAGTCTAAATTATATGAAAAAAGGATTAGTGTTTAAATTTTTAAGTATTTTTTCGGTGCTGTTATTAATTGCATTTTTAGCTTTCTATATTTTTTACAAACCGATATATGTATCTAAATTTTTGAAAGAAAAATCTTTAGAAACTCTAAACTCAAAAAATGAAACAGAAAACTATGTAAAAGAAATAAAAAATACTGTTAATTTAATAGTTAATAATTTGGAAGCGAATCCTAATTTAGAGACATTTGGAAATTTTATTACTAATGTTCAAAAAACAGGTTCCGGATATTTGAATATGTATTTTGGAGATACTGTAGCTTATTCTCAAGGCGGAATATATATAAATACTTTGGAAGAATATCCAAGAACTTATGATCAAACTTCAAGACCTTGGTATAAAGATGCAATTGCAGCAAATGATATAGTGGTAAGTGAGCCATATATAGATTTTGCAGTTAATGAACTTACAGTTACATTCAGTAAAGCAATATATACAAATGGTAAATTGAAAGGTGTGTTTGCCATTGATTTTGCCAATATGAACAGTATTATGGAAGGTGTAAAAGAAAATTTTGATGAAAGTTTTTATATTGTATCACCAAATGGAATATATATGACTCATGAAAATAGCGAATATATATTAGATGAAAATAATAATTTATTTAAAGATCCTTTATTTGCTCCTTTTCAAGGTAATTTATCTTCTCATGTAGGCGAAGTAAAAATATCAGGAAATCAATGGTACGCTATACAAAAAATAAATAATGCTCCTTGGCTTTTAATATTTAAAGGTGATGCTAGTATAGTACATACACAATTCAGACTATTAATGCTTTCTGTATTTGCTGTTATGATTATTATATTATTAATAGAATGGCTGCTTGTAAAAAAGATAGTAAAGCCTCTAAAAAATACAATAAACATTATAGATTTAATGAAAGAAGGTAATTTTAATAGTATCTTTAATAAAGAAGATTTAGCTTTAAAAGATGAGTCTGGACACTTGGTTAATTCTGTTAATGATATGCAAAATAGAATATCATCTATAGTTTCAGGAATAAAAAAGCATATATCTTCAATAAATAGTTCAAGCAGTCAAATATCTCAGGGAATAGATAATTTATCAGACAGGACATCTTCTCAGGCGGCTGCTATAGAAGAAGTGAGCAGTGCTATAGAAAATTTATTTTCTTCTATATCTGAAACATCAAGGCATACAAATGATGTAAAGGATATGAGTAATAAAGTAGCTGATGCAACAAAAGTTGGAGTAGAGGCAGTAAATCAAATTTCAAGCAATATGGTTGAAATATCTCAGTCAAGTAAAGAAATATCTGATATAATCAAACTCATACAATCGATAGCATTGCAAACAAATATACTTGCTTTAAATGCTGCAGTTGAAGCTGCAAGAGCAGGGGAGCAAGGTAAAGGATTTGCAGTTGTTGCTTCTGAAATACGTTCTCTTGCACAAAATGTTAATGATGCTGCTGGAAAAATCACTAATATAATAGAAAACACTGTTGCTAAGATAGAAACAGGTGATGAATCAGTAAGGCATTCTATTGAAATACTTTTAAATATAGAAAATTCTGCTAAAGAAGTTTCGGAGGTTTTAATAGACTTGCATAATGCAGTTTCTGAAGAAGAAGGAAGTGTAAGAGAAATTGCACTTGCTATGAATGAATTAAATAATATTACACAAGAGAATTCTAATCTAGTTCATAACAGTGCTATTTTAGGAAGAGAAGTTGCTAATAATACTGAAAATGTATATTCAGAATTAGAGTATTTTAAACTTCATGCATAATATAAAAATAGTATTCCGCTTTTGTATTTATAGAATTTATATAATATAATAAGTTATGATTTAATATATTCAATACTTAAAAAGTATTATATATTTTTTAGGAGAGTATAATGGAAATTAGAGCTTTAAAATATTTTTTAATAGCTGTAAGGGAAGGCAATATTACAAAAGCGGCTAAATATCTTAATCTTACTCAGCCAAATTTATCAAGACAGATTAACATGCTTGAAAGAGATATAGGGCATAAACTTTTTGAAAGAAAGCATAATAATATAGAGCTTACTCCAGAAGGAATACTTTTAAAAAAGAGAGCCGAAGAAATAATTGATATGATAGAAAAAACCAGAGCGGAATTCAATTTTACTGATGAATTAATAGCTGGTGATATATTCATTGGGGCAGGTGAGACTTGGGCTATGAGTTTGCTTGCTTCTATTATGAAAGATATTCAAGAAACTTATCCTCATATAAGATACAATATTTACAGCGGAAATTTTCATGATATTACAGAAAAACTTGATAAAGGATTATTAGATTTTGGTGTATTAATAGATCCTGCCGATTTGTCAAAGTATGATTATTTAAAAATCCCTGCTAAAGATACTTGGGGCGTAATTATGAGAAAAGATTCTAAACTTGCAAAAAAGAAATATATAACTAAAACTGATTTATTAGATTTGCCTTTAATTATGTCTAGGCAGGCTATAGAAAATAAATTAAGCGACAATGATTTTATAAGATGGTTTGGTGATAGTTTTAATAAGCTTAATATAGCAGCTACATATAACTTACTTTATAATGCATTGATTATGGTTAGGGAAGGAATGGGGTATGCTTTAAGTTTGGACAAATTAATTGATAATATGCATAATGAAAATATTTGTTTTATACCTTTAAAGCCCAAATTAGAATCTGGGCTTAATATAGTTTGGAAGAAGAATCAGGAGTTTTCAAGGGCTTCCAAAATATTTTTAGATAGGATTACAAATGAATTTAATAATAAAATTTAATTCATAACGCACGGTAAACAAATCACAAAATATAAATATATCTTTTTTATAATACTTCTATAAATTAAAAATTATTCGATCGTGCGGTAAATATACTATAAAGTTAAAAAAACTTGGGTGGGTGCTAAAAAATCTGATTAAAATAAAAAATATAAAATAAGTTTTAATATAAAATAAAATTATAAAATCTTGAGGGTGGGGTTTAGAATAAAGTTTTAAGATCTTTTTACATTTGCCCGCCCTTTATGCTTTTTAATTTAATTAGTTATTTTTATCTTTATTTCTTTATAGTTTACACTGAAAATATAAAGCCCGCCCAAACTTTATTTAAATTTATGATTAAGATACCGCACGTTGAGTAAAATTATATATGATAAATGAATTGATAATTATAATTTTTATTATAAAAATAGTTTTGTTTACCGTGCGTTAAAAAAATTACCCAAGCATTAATAAATAATACTTGGGTGTTTTTTATTTTAATAGACTCGAATTATTTCAAATTGTCTTTGAAGAACTGTGATAATTTTTCAAAAGGAATTTTTTCCATGTTATCATATAAATCAACATGATCAGCATCTTCTACTATTACTAATTCTTTTGGTTCTAATGCTTCTTTATAAACATCTTCAGAATAGTATCTTGAATGTGCTCTGTCGCCTGCTATTAAAAGTATAGGAGTAGGAGAAACATCTTTAATATTAGCCATTAAAGGGAAATTCCAAAATGATACAGGCATTGTAGCAGTCCAAGAAGTAACAAAGTTTATAGCTCTAGGGTGATAAGCTCTTTTAGCATAATAGTTGTAGAAAGCAGCAAATACAGGATCAGCATTTTCAGGAAGTTCTTCCGGTACAACCATAGCAGAAGCTTGTATATTATTATTTGCATCAAAAGTAGGTTCATGATTACCTAAAGCATAAGTTTTACTTTCAGCATCTTTCCAACGCTGCTCGCTTAAATATTCTCTTATTTTTCTTCTTTGTTCAGGAGTATAATAATCTTGATGTCCTTTGCTCATATCTCTTGACATATCATACATTGAAGCAGTTGCTACAGCTTTTATTCTGGTGTCAGTTCCAGCAGCAGTAATGGCCATACCAGAAAGTCCGCAAATACCTATTGCACCAATACGGTTTCTATCTACATAATCAAGTAAACCCAAATAATCTACAGCAGCACTGTAATCTTCTGTAAATATATCAGGTGAAGAAGTGTTTCTTACATCTCCGCCGCTTTCACCAGTAAAAGAAGGATCGAATGCTAAAGCAACAAAACCATAAGTAGTCATTTCCTGTGCATATAATCCTGAAGCTTGTTCTTTAACTGCTCCGAATGGGCCAGATACAACTATTGCCGGATTTTTTTGATTGGTATAATTTTCTGGTAAATATAAATCTCCTGCTATTTCTATGCCGTAACGGTTTTTAAATCTTACTTTTTTCATTTCTATATTTGTATAAATTTTAAAAACTCTTGTATCCATGTTATCTCCTCCTTGTGAATTATTGTTTTGTGATTGGTTGTTGTTACAAGATATTAAAAAAGTTACTATTAAAGTTGCTGATAATATTATTTTTTTCATATAAATCTCCTTATCATTAATTTTAGTTTAAATGTTTATTATAAATTTCTTATGATTTTAGCAGGCACTCCTCCAACTATTACATTAGAAGGAATATCTTTATTAACTAAAGCACCAGCAGCTATTATGGAATTATCTCCTATAGTTACGCCGGGTAATATATTGGCACCGGAACCTATCCAAACATTGTTTCCTATTGTTACTTTCGATGGATATGTTGTGCTTCTGTTTTGTATTTCTATTCCATGATTTAAAGTTGATATAGTTACATTCATACCAATAAATACATTATCCCCTATAGTGATTCCGCCTCTGTCTTGAAATGAGCAGCCGCAGTTAAAAAATACATTCTTTCCTATTTTTATATTTCTTCCAAAGTCTGTATAAAATGGAGGAAAGCATGTAAAACTTTCATCTATTTGTTCACCTGTTAATTGTTCAAATAATTTTCTTATCTCCTCTGTAGTATGATAGCTGTTATTGATTTCCATTGTTACTTTTATTGCATTTTGAGAGCATTCATATAAAAGCGGTGAAAGTTCTTTATCTTCGCTTGATATAGGATTGCCATCTTTACAGTGTTTTATAAATTCTTCTATATTCATTTTGATTGCTTCCTTTGTTTTATTTATTTGTATTTTACAGAAAAAATAAATTATATCAAATATTTATGTGTTATATAGTTTTATGCCTAAAAAGTATAGTAATTATGTTTGAAGTTCAATTTAGTTTATTATTATTTTTTTATGTTTTTTACTATTATTTAATTAGTATTATAATTTTTATTGGTATTTATATATAATCATATTTATATAGCTTTATTATGTTATTAAAAGGAACACTATTATTAGTGAAAAATAACAAAATTGTACATTTATAATATGAAACGAGTTTAATGAATTTGCTTTTTTGTCTCTTTTGTACAATACTTATTATATAGCATTTATTTTTATACTTATATTATAGTGTGAAACTATGCTAAAAATAATTTTAAGGACTTGCGATGACAGAGAATTTTATACCTAATAAAAAAGTGTTCGTATTTGATACAAATGTTATATTGCATGATTTTAAGTCAATATTTTCTTTTGAAGAAACTAATATAGTTATACCTATTACAGTTTTGGAAGAAGTTGATAAGTTCAAAAAAGGAAGTGATACAATCAATTTCAATGCCAGAGAGTTTATACGCGAACTTGATGTCATTGTAGAGAAAAATGAGGAGCTTCAAGGAGTAAAAGATATATTTAAAAAAGGTGCTTTGCTTGATAATAAAAGTAAGGTATTTATAGATGTTAATAATGAAGAGAGAGAAGAATTCAAAAAGATATTTGCTGGAAATATTCCAGATCATAAAATACTATCTTGTGCCTATAATATAAAATGTGAAAATCATAGAGTCATTCTTATAACTAAAGACATTAATATGAGAATGAAGGCTAGGAGTTTAGGAATAGACACTCAGGACTATAATACTGACAAGATAGAAAAACTATCTTCATTATTTACTGGTATAGAAAATATTTCAGGTGATAATGCCAAGATCTATATAAAAGAACTTAGCGAAAATAAAGAGATAGAAGTTAAAGGTGAGCATTCTATTTATCCTAATACATATTTCTGCTACAGAGTAAAAGAAGATGATGAGGCAGTAATAGGAAAATATAAGGAAGATACTAATACTATAGTTCATGTTGATTCTAATATAAATGCTTATGGTATAAAACCAAGAAATGAAGAACAGGCTATGGCTTTAGATATTCTTCTTGATAATAATGTGCCTTTGGTTACTATAATGGGTAAAGCAGGAACTGGTAAAACTCTTTTAGCATTAGCTGCCGCTTTGGCAAAAAGAAGAGAGTACAGACAAATACTTTTAGCACGTCCTGTAGTAGCACTTTCTAATAAGGATTTAGGTTTCCTTCCTGGTGATGTTAACAGCAAATTAGATCCTTATATGCAGCCTTTATTTGATAACCTTTCAGTGATACAGCATATTCATTCTGATGACAGCGATGAAAGTAAGAATATCAAAAAAATGCTTGAAAATGAAAAAATAGTAATTTCACCTCTTGCATACATTAGAGGAAGAAGTTTGAACAAGATTTATTTTATAGTAGATGAAGCTCAGAACCTTACTCCTCATGAAATAAAGACTATTATAACAAGAGCAGGCGAAGGAACAAAAATAGTTTTCACAGGAGATATTCATCAGATAGATACTCCTTATTTGGACGAAAGAAACAATGGTCTTACTTATTTAATAGACCGCACAAAAGCGGAAGTTTTAAGCGGTACTGTAACACTTGAAAAAGGCGAGCGTTCACAGCTTGCAGAACTTGCTGCCAATGTATTATAAAATTATTTAATATTAAAAATTAAAGCATAGAGTGGTTTGGAGAAATCCCGCCCTTTATGCTTTTTATTTTACACTAAAAATAGAGCTTTAATTAACTTTATTGCTTAATTAGAAAAAGCATGCCCGCCCAAGTTTTTATTAACTTTAGAATCTATTTAACGCACGGTGAACGGAATTTTATTTGTAGTGTAAATTTTAATTTGTAATTATTCTATATTTATAATTTTGTTTAGCGTGCGGTTAGTAAATTTTTAAATCTAATAAAATTTAGGGTGGGTGCTGTAATTTCTGTTTTAACTCTAAGGAAAATTTAAACAGCAATATCAAATTAAAATAATAAGTCTATAGGGTGGGCAGATGTAAATAATTTTTTACTTTATAAATTTATTTAAAAACCCCGCCCTTTATGTTTTTTTATTTTAATTAAAAATAAGTCTTTAATTAACTTTTTTGCTTAATTAGAAAAAGCATGCCCGCCCAAGTTTTTATTAACTTTAGAATCTATTTAACGCACGGTGAGCGAAATTTTATTTGTAGTTTAAATTTTAATTTGTAATTATTCTATATTTATAGTTTTGTTTAGCGTGCGGTTGTAGTATTCAAATTGAAATAATTTTATATTAATTTATTGACTTTATATTTTTACATGTTAAATTACATAGCAATTACAAATATTAAAGGATAGTACTATGAAAAAATTTATACTTTTTCTATCAATTATGGCTGTACTTTTCAGCTGCAATTCTAATAAAACAGATAATGCTTCAAATACTCAAGCTGCTTCATCTAGTACAGATTTTAAAGCAGAAATATCATTTGACGGATCTTCTTCCTTAGCACCTGTAATGGCATCTATTGGAAATAAGTTTATGGAAGAATATGTTACTTGGGATAAAGTATCTTCCGATTTGCCTAATGAAAAAATATCTATATATGTATCATCAGCAGGTTCCGGTGCAGGAGTAAAAAGCATATTAGATAATACAGCTAGTTTTGGTATGCTTGCAAGAAAAATAAGAGATAATGAAAAATCACAAATGACAAATTATAAAGAATTTTTAGTCGCTTCTGATGCTTTGACAGTATCAGTTAATGCTAAAAATCCAATAGTAAAAATTAAAGATAATTTGGATTCTGATACTATTAGAAAAATATTCTCAGGTGAATATAAATATTGGAGCGATGTAGATGCTTCTTTACCTCAAAAAGAAATAGTTGTAATAATAAGAGATTTAAGCGGCGGAGCTTATGAGGTGTTCCAAGAATCTATAATGGGCGAAACACAAATATCTCCTAATGCTATACAATCACCTTCAATGGGTGCTTTGGGAACAAAAATAGTAGAAAATGAAAATGCTATAGGTTATGCTTCTTATGGAGTTTATAATCAAAATAAAGATAATTTATTTGCTTTCAAAGTTGACGGAGTAGTGCCTACTAAAGAAAATATTTTGAATGGACAATACAAAATACAAAGACCATTGATGTTTATCAAAAATTCAGAACTTTCTAAAAGTGAAAGTGCATTTGTAGATTATGTATTCAGCGATATAGGAAAACAAATAGTAGAAGAAAATGGATATATTCCTGTTGAATAAAATATTAAATTAGTAAATAATTTTGATGTTGGAATATTCTGATATTATCAAAAAAAATAATAAATCTAATCTTAATGATTTAAAGGAAAAAGTTTTTTCTTTTATTATAACAATAATATCTTTCTTATGTATTATTGTATTAGCATTCATTATATTTTTTATAATAAAAGAGAGTATTCCAATATTAAAACATATAGGTATATATAATTTTGTATTCGGAAAAGTATGGCGTCCATTAGCTTTTGGAGTTTCAGAGAGTTACGGAATTTTTTATATTATACTTTCTACAATATATACTGCTATGCTTTCTACATTAATAAGTTTATTTATAGGTATAGGATTCAGTATATTTTTAGTATTTGCGGCAAATGATTTTGTACGTTCATTTTCTCTTTCATTAATGGATTTAATAGTTGCTGTTCCTTCTGTAATTTATGGCTTTATAGGTTTGGTAATAATAGTAAAATTTTTTGAACATATACCAATACTTAATATGTCAGCAGGCGAATCTGTTTTGGCAGCTAGTTTACTTCTTTCTTTTATGATACTTCCTTTTATAATATCTACAGTTACAGAAAGTATGATGATGTTAAAAAAAGATTATAATAATGTTTCGCTTTCTCTTGGTATAGATAAATGGTACATGATATCAGAACTTATTTTACCAAATTCAAAGAATGCTATTTTAGTAGGATTTATACTTGCAGTATCTAGGGCATTGGGAGAAACTATGGCGGTTATGATGGTGATAGGTAATTCTTTAGTTTTTCCTAGATTATTAGGAAAGGCTGAAACTATAGCTTCTTTAATTGCTTTGGAAATAGGAATGGCTGAAGTAAAAAGTTTGCATTATAGTGCTTTATTTGCAAGCGGTGCTATACTAATGGTAACTTTATCTATTATAAATATATCTGTGCATTTTTTGAGAAAATATTTACTTAAATTAGAATTATGAGAAATTTAATTAAGATATGGTCTTTTATAAGTTTTGCTGTGATTATTTTTATAACAGTATTTATATTTGTTTTTATACTTTATAAAGGAAGAAATGCTTTAAGTTTAGATTTTTTATTGGGTAAGCCCGAAGGCATTATACTTGGAAAGGAAGGCGGAATATTTCCTGCAATAGTTGGAAGTTTATACACATCTATAATATCAGCTGTTATATCATCTTTGTTTGGAATATCAGCGGGAATCTATTTAGTATTTTATAATAAAAATAAATATATTAATTCTTGTTTTGATATAGTTTTTCAATGTATAGCAGGAATACCTTCTGTAGTGTTGGGATTATTTGGATATGCTATGCTTGTATTATATTTAGGACTTGGAAAATCAATATTATCAATGGCAATAACTCAGTCTATTATGATTCTTCCTTTTATATCAATAAGAATAAAGAAGGTATTAAAAGAATTGAATACAGATATTATAAATAGTTCTTATGCTTTGGGTATAAGCAAATCATATACAATAATTCATATAGTATTAAAAGAAATAGGAATAAAGGCTTTATCTATAGTGATGCTAGCTGGTGCTTTAGCTATAGGGGCTGCTGCTCCTTTGATGTTTACTGGTGCTGTCATAAATGCTCCTCTTACTACATCAATATTTAAACCTTCTATGGTTCTTCCTTATCATTTATATATACTTCTTACTCAGGGTATATCTGAGGCAAATGCTTATGCTACCGCTTTTGTACTTCTTTCTATAGTTTTAATATTAAACTTTTTTGCGGTATTTTTGAGATTTTTAAAAATTAGTAAATCGGGTATAAAACATGAATAATTCTATTTTACAATTAAAAGATGTATCAGTATATTATGGCAGTAAAAAAATACTTGATAATATAAATATAGACTTTGAAAAAAATAAAATAACTTCCATAATAGGGCCAAGCGGCTGCGGCAAAAGTACATTATTAAAAACTATAAATAAAATAATACTTGAAGAAAATGATGCCATTGTAAATGGAGATATTTATTTCAATGATATAAATACTAATAATATTCCAATAGAAACATTGAGAAAAAATATAGGAATAGTATTTCAAACTCCAACTCCTTTTCCGATGACAATTTATAAAAATATAAGTTATGCTTTAAAATATTATGGATTCAATAAAAAACAAATAGAAGAAAGAGTAAAAGATATACTAAAACTTACAAGTCTTTATGATGAAGTAAAAGATAAATTAAATACTTCAGCTTTGAAATTAAGCGGCGGACAAAAACAAAGACTTTGTATTGCAAGAAGTTTAAGCGTGGAACCTGATATACTTCTTCTTGATGAGCCTTGTTCTTCTTTAGATATTGTCAATTCAAATAAGATAGAAGATACATTATTGAGTTTAAAAGAAAAATATACAATTATAATAGTAACTCATAATATAGCACAGGCAAAAAGAATATCGGATAATGCGATATTTATGTATGACGGTAAAATTTTATCAAGCGGTAAGATCAATGAAATTTTTAATAATAATGAAAACCCAATAATAAAAAATTATATAAAACTTATGGATAGTTAAAATAAGTAATTGTTTAAAGAAGAATATTTAAAAGAGATTAAATTAAAAAGAGAATATTATAATAATATGCTTGATGATGAAAATTAAAAAACTTGATAAATATATTCTGTATTATATAATTGTAATTAAAATTATTGGAAATATTATGTCAGAAAATATTCGCTGGAAACAGAGATTTAACAATTTTGAAAAAGCTTTTAATTTATTAAAAAGTGTATTTGAAGAAAAGGATATAAACGAATTATCATTACTAGAGCAGGAAGGTGTTGTTCAAAGATTTGAATATACTTATGAATTAGCTTGGAAAACTTTGAAAGATTATTTAGAATATAATGGAAGTTTAAACAATATAGATATATCCCCAAGAAATATTTTTAAAGAAGCATATTCAGCAAAGATTATCAAAAGTCAAGATGATTTTATTGATATGATGCTTAGCCGTAATTTACTTTCACATACTTATGATTTTATTAAATTTAAAGAAATTATTAATAAGATAAAAAATAATTATTTGAAAATACTTAATGAATTATATAGTTTCTTTTTGGAAAAAATAAATGATTAAAGGATAAATATTGATGCTTGATGAAAAGATAAAAGAAGGTATAAAAAATATATGCAGTTCTTATGATAATATAGAACATGTTATACTGTTTGGTTCTAGGGCAATGGATAAAGAAAAATATAATTCGGATATAGATTTGGCTGTAATAGGAAAGTTTGATTTACTATTTTGCGAAAGATTAAAAGAAGAATTATCAGAGCTTCCTACTCTTTTAAAATTCGATGTTATTTCTTATAATGATATAGAAAATCAAGAATTAATAAATGATATAAAAAATCATGGAAAAATTATTTATAAAAAATAGTATTAATTATATTTGATGAATAATGTATCATTATAGCAGGAAAATATTTACTCATTAATATATTCCATAATCAAGTTTTTTTATATATACTAAGAATTTTTAAGTTTGTCATTTTTTATTCAACTTTTTCCCGCCGCACACGCTCTGCGGACTTCGTCAAAGTTGCTGCCGCAAGCACGCTTCGCGAAAGTGCAAGGTATAAAATTAGTACTAAATCATACTGGAATCGTATTACATGTAAGATAGTAAGATAATTTATTAAATTAAAGCCCAAATATAGCCTTTCGCGAAGCGTATCCGAGCCTGTCGAGGATATAGCTTCTTTGTGGCAATACCATACCTAAAGGTACTCCTTTCAGTCGCAGTACTTCCTTCGGTCGCAAAAGAAGTGGGGTATTGCACGCTGTGTACTTCGTAAGGGCAAAGCCCCAGATATAAAAACAAAAATATAAATTTATTTTGACAAATATAGCTGTTTAGGTGTATATTAAAAGTATTAATTATATTTTTCAAGAAGCTCAACTATATCCTTATAATCTTCTGATTTTGCTAAATCAAGTGCAGTCCTGCCATATTCATCAGTTATTGAAGTATCAGCATTATTTTCTAAAAGTACTTTTGCAGCTTCAAATTGATTAAAACTTGCTGCATACATTAAAGCAGTCATTCCATAATCAGTGGTATAATTAATATCAGCACCATTTTCTAATAACATATTTATTATATTAGTATTCCCTCTATAAGCAGCATTCATTAAAGGAGTAGGCGATATATCAATATGTTCATTTTCTATTTCGCATACTGTATTGGCATCGGCACCTTTCTCAAGTAAAAATTTTACCATCTCTTCATTATTATAAGTTGAGGCATAAACTAAAGCATTAATGTCGTCATCATCTTTAGCTTCAATATCAGCACCTTTTTCAATTAAAAGTTCTGTTATAGCAATATTATGAAGGCTAGCCATAAGAGGAGTAAAGCCTGTAAGTTCTGCAGGTAAATTGACATCTGCTCCTAAATCTATAAGTTTACGAACAAGTTCTTCATCATACATAGCTTCTGTTAATGGAGTAGAATATCCTAAAGTTAAATTAACATCTGCATTATTTTCTAATAAATAATTTATGATATTAGTTTGTTTATATTTTATAGCTTGTATTAAAGGTGTTGACTTAGAATATTCATCTATCTCTAAATTATAATTAACATCTAAACTTTTTGATTCAATTAATTTTTTGATTGTTTGAAAATCTCCTGATTCTATAAAAGATATAATTTCTTTATCTGTGTATGAATAATATGTTGTTTCTTCTGTTTGATTTGTATTTATTGATGAATTATTTTCTTTATTATTATCTGTACTGTCATCTAAATTTATAGTTACTTTATCTGCATTATTATTTAGTTCTTTATTATTGTTAGTATCGTTATTATTATCGTTAGAGCAAGAAAATATTATGGTGGATAGAAAAAGAATTAACAAATATTTCATAAACAATATATCCTATAGTCAAGTTTTTATTATTATATTATGAAAATTATTTTTTTCAAGTTTTTATATTAAAGCCCTGTAGGGTATGGCTTTTGTTCAAATTCGATCATAAAAATTTATTTTAAAACCCGCCCTTTATCTTTATTATTTTATACTGGAATATCAAACTTTATTTGTTTTTAAGTTTAAAACAGAAATTAAAGCACCCGCCCAAGTGATTATTAGATTTTTTGCTTATTCAACGCACGGTTAATACATTTTATAATATTGTATAATTTGAATTTCAAATAAATCTATATTTTTAGACTCATTTACCGTGCGGTTATGGGGCTATAAGTTTAAATAACACTTTGGGTGGGCAGCTAAAATAACTGTTAAGATTTTAAAGAAAATAATACAAAAGTGACAGAAGATGTAAAAAGGATAGAGGGCGGGATTTAAATTTGTAATTATTGCATTATACTGTTTTTATAGTAAAATACTTTTCATTGTTAAGGATTATTAATGATGAAAAAAACAACTAAAACAAATAAAGATAGTATGAAAGATAATAACAACTTTGACGAGTGTTTTAAAGAAAGTATAAAAGATAATGTAATATTCTTTCCTATAAGACACCATTCTCCAGCATGCTCATACCATTTAAAAAATATTTTTGAGAGCTTCAAACCAGATGCAGTGCTTATAGAAGGACCAAACGACTGTAATGATTTGATGAAGTATATGATTGAAGAAGATACCAAAGCCCCATTTTGTATTTATTCAAGTTATATAGATGAAGATGATGAAAGATACAGATGTTATTATCCTTTTTTGGATTATTCTCCGGAATTTACAGCTATAAAGGAAGCATTAAAAAATAATATTCATTGCAGCTTTATAGATATGAATTATGCTTCTATGATAGAAAATGGGGCAGAGAATTCTACAGGAAATGATATAGAGAAATCGGATCCTGAAAAAGAAAATAATAATGAAGAAGAAAATTCAGAAGAAACAAAAAATGATAATGCAGATAAAAAAAGAAAATTAGTATCAGTTTATGATAATGATGATAATAGATTTAATGTCAATGCCTATACAATAGAACTTACAAGAAAAGCGGGACTTAGAACATTTGCTGAGCTTTGGGAGAGAGATTTCGAGATAAACGGAATACTTAAAGAAAGCAAGGAGTTTATAAGAAGTGTTTATGCTTTGGGCTATTATATGCGTTTGATAGAAGATGAAGACTTTGAAACTAGAAACAGAGAATATGTAATGGCTTTAAATGTTAAAAAGGCATTAGAAGAATATAAAAGAGTTTTAGTAGTTACTGGAAGTTTTCACACAAAAGGTATAATAGATAAATTAAAAGAAGATGAAAAAGACAGTAAGAAATTAGATAAAGAATATAAAAAATTAAAAAAGTATATAGTATCAAATTCATCAAATTATTTAATACCATATTCGTTCAGAGATGCTGATGCTAGGAGAGGTTATAGAGCTGGGATCGAATTTCCTGCTTTTTATGATTCGGTTTATAAAGAACTTGAAAAATGTGAAAAAGATAAGAAGAATGATTTACATGATACTTTTTTGAAAGTTGTAATGTCATTTATAATAAAGGCATCTAATATAGACAGAGTTAATCATAATGTAACTATACCAGACTGTATAAATGCTTATTATATGGCTGTTAATCTTGCAAAGTTAAGAGGTAAGGAATCGGCAGGAGTATATGAACTTATAGATGCCACTAAAAGTGCTTTTGTAAAAGGGGCAATATCTTTAGAAAATACAAGCAATCTTGATTTGATGCTTAAACTTCTTTCAGGAATGGAGAATGGACAGGTATCTTCAAAAAGTATAGTTCCTCCGGTTGTAATAGATTTTAGAAATAAATGCAAAGAGTTTAAAATAAAAATAGATAAAACAGAAGAAATAGAATCAACTCTTGATATTGTAAAGGATAAGAATCATTTTGAAAAAAGTAAATTCTTCCATAAAATGAAATTTTTAGATGTCGGCTTTTGTTCATTAGTTAGAGGGCCGGACTATGTAAATAAAGTTAATAAAAATTTAGCAAGAGAAATTTGGAAATATGAATATAAAACTTTAGTAGAAGCATCATTGATAGATAAATCAGTTTACGGTGTTACTATAGAAGAATTGGCATCAAATTTAATAGTTGAAAAACTTAATAATAATATAAATGCTATGGAAGTTTCAAAACTTTTAGTAGAAGCTAATGTTATGGGGCTTTATGGATTTTTTATTGATAATTACAGAAAAATAGAAGCTGTAATATTAAATGATAATAATTTTGTCAATCTTTGCGTATGCTTAAATAATTTATCTTATTTGGCTAATATGGAAACTATCAATGATAATTTTTCAAAGGATAGAGAGTCATTATTTGATAATTATGATATTATGCAGGTGATAGAATCTATAGCTAAACAAGTATTTGTACTTGCTGTTGTTAATATGGAATCTATGAAAAATTTAGATGAAGAAGAAGCTTTAAAACATTCTAAATATATGAAAAATTTATATTCATTTAGTTTAGAAAATCCTGATTGGTGTGATATAGATATATTCAATGATAAGATAGATTTAATGCTTGATAATACTTTTGGAAGCAGTCATATATATGCAGTTTGTCTTGCTATAAAATACAAGTCTGGAAGATTAACAGCAGATGAGTTTTCTAATATAGTAGCATCTTTCTTGGAGTCATCGGATAGTGAAGTTGTAGCTTATTTCTTGAATGGAATACTTCTTGTGGCAAGGGATATTTTATTTATTAATGAGAGTATTATAAATAGTATAGACAGCACTATAAAAAGATTAGATGAAGATAAATTTTTGGAGGTGCTTCCTAATTTTAGATATGCATTTACAAATTTAAGTCCTACAGAAACGGAGCGTTTATCAGGTATTGTGGCGAATATATATGGTACAAGTAAAGAAAAAATATTGAAGGAAGTTGATGCTTCTATTGAAGAAGTGCAAATGGCTATTAGTATAGATAATAAGGTTTTCGATTTAATAAAAGAGACTTTATAGTGTATATATAATTATGAAGAAAATATATAAAAATGAACAAGGCTATAAATATATTCGTATGAAATGTATGATAATCAATATATAGTATGCTTGTTTTTTTAAATTTATTCTAAAATTCTTATTTGTAGTATTGTAAATATTTTTTACAATTATATAATAAATATATTGTTAAAATAATATAAAAATAATCGGGAACTATTTAAATATTTATTCGTCTAATATATAAAGTTTTATATATGTAAACTTTACATAATATAACTTGATATTTTTTACTCTAAGTTTATAATATAAAAATTTATATAATTATGAAGATGAAAAGATAATATAAACTTATGCAGGGAGCGGATAGTGAAGATTTATGCTACTTTAATTTTAAGTTTTATATTGAGTTTAGCCTTATATTCTCAAGATACAAATTTAGCAGAAACAATGCAGGAAGAAGCAACAGTAACTAATAATAAAATTGCTATAACATTAGAAGATGCTTTAACTATGGCCTTTGATAATGATAAAACTTTAAAACAGGCAGAGTATGATGTAAGAATAGCACAAGTTCAGAAAGATGCTTCATTTTCAGATTTATTTATGCCGTCTTTAAGTGTAAGCGGCGGATTAAATTTAGCTGAGTCTAAAGAAATTACATATAATAATGCAGCTACAGGGATTAAAACAAGTCCGGATACTTGGTCAGCAAGTGCTACATTATCAAAAACACTTTTTACAGGTTTTAGAAACTGGAATACTGATAAAGCAAGGGCAGTTAATTTGCAAATGCAAAAAGATATATACTATGATAAAAAGAAAGATGTTGATCTTAATACAAAATTGAATTTTTATAATACATTTGTAGCACAAGAGAATTACAGAGTATATTTACAGCAGCAGCTTAATTACAGCAATAGAATGAGAGAATCATATATAAAGTATAGAAATGGTCAGGTTTCAGAATATGAATATTTGAATGCCAAAGTACAATATGAAACTACAAAACCTCAGGTTGTAACTTTAAGCAACCAATATCAAAGTTTGAAATTATCATTTATAAGACAGATCGGACTTACGAATGTTGCTGATGAGGTTGATTTGGTAGGAAGCATATTAGATGCTACAAATATAACATTACCAGATATGCCTTATGATGATTTGCTTACTATTATAATGAATAATAATATAGAATTAAAAAGTATGAGCAGTAATTTAGAGATGTTGGAATATAATAGAAAGGTAGCAAGAAGTTATTTATGGCCTACATTATCAGCTAGTGCGAATGTAGGAGTTACTACAGTTGATAAGATTAAGATGCAAAATAATACATTCTCTAAAAACAGATCAGGAGAATTTAACTGGGGAGTAGGTGTTTCTTTGAATTATGCTCTTGATTCTTTGCTTCCATTCTCATCTACAGCTAAAGGGGCTGAAGAAATTGAGTTAAGTATAAGGCAGATGGAAGTAAGTTATGAAGAATTGAGAGATACTATAGAAGTAAACAGCAGAGATTTAATATCTACAGCTAAATCACAGGCACTTAATTTACAGTCACAAGCAGAAAATGCTAGGACAGCTGCCTATGCCTTACAAATGGCTCAAAGACAATACAGAGGCGGTACAATATCTACATTAGAAGTTAGTGATGCTGAAGTAACTTATTTGAATGCTCAGCTTGCATATTTACAGGCTATATATGAATATTTTTCAAGCACATTACAAGTATTAAAACTTTTAGGTGCATAAGGAGATTATGATGATAAAAAAGAGAGAAATTAAACTATTAATAATAATTTTATGTTTTTCTATTATTGCTATTTCTTGTAAAAAACAGCAGGTAGATTTGAAAAAGAAAGAAAATCCTATAAGTGTATTGGTTGCAGCTCCTATAAGACAATCATTAGATGAATATTTAGAGCTTTCAGCTGAAATAAAAGCAATAAAAGAAGTAGAAATATCTTCTGATGTTCCTGGAAAAATAGCCAGCATATTAAAATATGAAGGAAGCTTTGTTAATAAAGGAGATACAATAGCATTGATAGACAGATTCGTTATAGGTGCTAATTATGCTTATGCTCCTGCAAGAACTCCTATTGCCGGATATGTTACAACTACATATATGGCAGTTGGGGCATCAATAGCAGCTTCTACTCCTATAGCAAATGTTGCTGATATAAGCCAATTAGAAGTAGAAATACAAGTTCCAGAGCGTTCTATTGCTGGTATAGAATTAGGTCAAAAGGTTTTAATAAGAATTCCTTCAGCACCTAATAAAGAAATAGAAGCTACTATCACTAAAAGAGATTATGCAGTTAATCCATCTACACGTACATTGATGGTTAAGGCTTTAATAGATAATAAAGACAGACTTTTACTTCCTGGTATGTTCTCAGATGTATCAATACTTTTGAACTCTGCTGATAATGTATTTGTTATACCTAACAGTTCAATATTTTCCGATGATTTAGGTAAAAGCTATATTTATGTAGTAAAAGAGGATAATTCAGATAATCCTCCAGCAGAAGTGGCAGCAGGTACAAGTAATAATACTAAATACAGAGCATATACTAGAGAAGTTAATATATTATTCACTTCAAAAGACAAAGTAGCTTTAAGCGGCGGTCTTGAAGATGGTGAAGAAGTTGTAATGTTTGGTAGAGAGTTTTTGAAAAATGGTTCATTGGTTAATAGAATAGAAAATGATCCTACTATTTTGGAATATATTACTCCTCCTGCTACAGCAGTTGCTTCAGCACAAACTAATGCACAAAATAGTGATACAGTAAAAGCAAATAATACTGCAAAACCTTCTACTACAGCTAAACAAACTACTACTGTGAAGAATAATACAGCAACAGCTAAACAGCCAGCTGCTGCTGTAAAAAATAATAGTGCAACAGCTTCTAAGCCGGCAGCTACTGCTAAGCCAAATACAACAGCTCAGCAGACAAAAAAGCCGGAAGCTGAAAAACCAAATACTACAACAGATAATGCTGCTAAAACAACAGAAGATAGCGGTATTTATTCAATTGGAGGATAATTTATAAAAAGGAGCGATTATGAGAAGTTTTATTGAGTTAATAGTAAAAAGACCCGTATCCGTTTTTATGGGTGTAGTTGCCGTAGTTATTCTCGGTGTTGTAAGTTTGTCAAGGCTTCCTGTCGATTTCTTACCCGACATGGAATTGCCTTTTATTAGTATTAGGACTACTTATGATAATGCCGGTCCAGAGGAAGTAGAAAAATCTGTTTCCAGAATTATTGAGGGTGCGGTTTCTTCTGTAAATAACATTAAAGAGGTAAGCTCATCTTCTGAAGAAGAAGATTCAAGAGTTTTTATAGAATTTAACTGGGGAAGTGATTTAGCATCTGCTACTGCTGATATAAGAGAGGCAATAGACAGAATAAGAAAGTCTTTGCCAGATGATGCTGAAAGCCCTGCAGTTTATAAATTTTCTACTGATAATATTCCAGTTATGGAAATATCTTTCTATGGTACAGAAAACTTATCTGCATTATATAATTTAGTTGATAATCAAATATTAACAAGTATAGAGCAGGTAGGCGGTGTTGCTATGGCCGAAATAAGAGGAGGTCTTAAAACTCAAATTAAAGTTGATGTTGATATGAACAGACTTCAGGCTTACGGACTTGATATTAACACTATTGTAAATACATTAGCCTTAGAAAATCAAAATATTTCAGGCGGTGAAACTTATGAAGGTGTTTATAAATATACTTTAAGAACTACAGGCGAATTCAAAACAGTAGGTGATATAGGTAATGTTGTTGTGGCATTAAAAGATAATAATACTCCTATAAGACTTAGAGAATTAGCTACTATATATGAAGGCTATGATGAAGACGGAGATGTTATTAAAGTTAATGGTACTCCTGCAGTTACAATTTCAATAAACAAAGAATCTGGTGCTAATACAGTAGCAGTTTCTGATGCAATAAAGAAAAGACTTGATACTCTTAATTTACCAGAAGGTATAAAATATGAAGTATTATTCAACAGTGCTGATAATGTTAATAATGCTATAAAAGGTGTACTTGATACTGCTTGGCAGGGCGGTTTATTCGCTGTTATCATTCTTATGATATATTTATGGAATGTAAGAACTGTATCAATAATAGCAATATCAATACCTATGTCAATAATAGTAACATTTACTTTGATGTATTTCTTCGGTACTACATTAAATATTATTTCACTTTCAGGACTTGTACTTGGTATTGGTATGATGGTTGATAACTCCATTGTAGTACTTGAAAATATATTCTTCTATAGGAATAATGGATATGGTAAATATTCTTCTGCTATAGATGGTACTTCTACTGTAGCACTTGCTATTTCTGCTTCTACTCTTACAACAATAGCAGTATTCTTGCCTTTCTTATTTGTTGAAGGACAAACTGGTCAGATGTTCAGAGACTTATGTATTACAGTTACAGTTTCTATGATAGCTTCTTTGGCTGTTGCTTTAACTATTGTTCCTATGCTTGGGGCAAGACTTGTAACTACTAAGAAATCCAAATTCTTATCTAAGTTTGAGAATTTCTTTGATAAATATTTCCACTCAAAAGTAAATTTTGTATATGAAAAAGTATTAACTTATTCAGTTCATCATAAAAATAGAGTATTAATACCTGTTATTATAATAGTATTTACAGTAATAGGTGTAGGTGTAGCACTTATAGGTAAAGAAGGTTTTCCTAAATCAGATGAAGGCCAGTTAATGGCAAGCATTACTATGCCTATAGGTACAAGAAAAGAACAAACTGGTGCTTTTATTGACAGAATGACTAAAGATATAGTAGAATTAGTTGGAGATGATTTAAGCAGAGTACAGTCAAGATCAAGATCTGGTTCTGATGCCAACAAAGGTCAAATAAGAGTTAAATTAAGAGATAAAACAGATGGAAGAACTAGAGAAACTGAAGAATATGTAGAAATGGTTAGAAAGAAATTAGCTAGTTATCCTGCTACTATTAACGTTGACTCTGTAAGCAGTATGAAAGGTGGTGGCGGAGGAGATTCCAGCGGTATAGATATAGATATAGTTGGAGAGGATTTAGTTAGAGCTAGAGAATTGGCTAATAATATAATAGCTGCTTTACAAGATGTTCCAGGTCTTCGTGACGTAAGGCTTAAAAAAAGTGATGCTAGTCCTGAACTTAATGTTACTATTAACAGAGATTTAGCTTCAAAAATGGGACTTAATATTAATACTGTAGCAAACTCTATTAAAACAAGTTTCGGCGGTACTACAGCTACAAGAATGACTCCGGAAAATTCTGAAGTTACAGATATTGATGTTATAGTACAGTTAAATGAAAGAGATAGAATCAATATAGATGATGTTAAGAGAATGCTTATTCCTACAACATCAGGAATGGTTCCAGTATCAGCTATTGCAAATGTTGATAAGAATTTTGCTCCTACAGAAATAGAAAGAAAAAATGACAGCAGAATAACTTCAATAACTGCAGCTGGTTACGGCAGACCTATGAACCAAATAATGAATGATGTACAGAAAGCTATCAATGAAAAAGTATTTATGCCTTCTGGTTTCAGTGTTATTTATTCTGGTGATTATGAGGACATGCAAGAGGCATTCGGTCAGCTTTTACAGGCATTGTTCTTAGCTTTGGTATTGGTATATGCTATTATGGCAAGTCAGTTTGAATCATACATAGCACCTTTCGTTATTGCTCTTGCTATACCATTTGGTTTTGCCGGATCACTTACTTTATTATTGATTACAGGACAGACTTTGAGTGTATACAGCGGTATAGGAGTTATAGTACTTATTGGTATTGTAGTAAATAATGGTATTGTACTGATAGACTATATGAATCAGCTTATGCATGAGAAGAAAATCAATGGTGATAAAGCAGCATTGCTTGCAGGCCCTAGACGTTTAAGACCAGTACTCATGACTTCGCTTACTACAATATTAGGTCTTCTTCCTATGGCATTATCAAGCGGAGAAGGTAATGAGATGTATCAGCCTTTATCATTGGCATTACTTGGAGGATTAACAGTTTCTACTATGTTTACACTTGTTATAGTACCTACTGTTTATGCTGCTATTAGAAACAGAATACCTCTTAAAGACTATGATGCTAAAGACTTGGCTAGTGTTGAAACAGGCATTAATGATGCTTTAAGTACTCCAGGAAAATAAGTAACAAATAAATAGAAAATAATTAAGAGATAAAAATACATAATAAAAGGCTTGAGTTTTACAACTTAAGCCTTTTTTATTATAAAATTATATGATGTAAAAATTGAAAGTTGTTTTAGAGTTTGTCAACTGATGTACTTTATATAAATGTTATCAACTTTTTTGCCGCACAAAAAAGTTGCAAAAAACGCAACTGCTAGAACTTTATATAAAAAACATTCCTATTAAATTATAGGATATACCCTAAAAATGCAGTCTTTTTGGTTCTTTGGGTCACCAAAAGAACTGGGGTGCGGGGCAAAGCCCTGCAGATATTTAAATTTAAAAAATTATTTTTGACAAAGTATAGTTGTTTAGGTATATGCTGATTAATTGATTTTTATAAATCATCAAATTGAAATACCAAAAAATTTTATTAAATAAGTATTTATAAATAAAAGGCCTAAGTTTTCAACTTAAGCCTTTTGGTTATTAATGTATTAATTTAATAATTTCTTATAATCAAACGTTTATAAGTTTTATTCCATAATTTTTTGATAATTCTTCATATTTGGCATCACATATTTTATTGTCGCCTATAGCACTGCTGCAATTCATCATTATATTTATAGTTTCTGTTACTTTTCTGTCGTTATCATAAATTTCACAGAATTGTTTTACACTTTCATAAACACAATAATCTTTTGCCTCTCCGCATATATATATTTTATCAGCATTAGTTATATCAGAAGTCCAAGAAATATCATATTTTTGAGTGTATTCTGTAGGAACTTCAGGTCTTATAACTCCATACATTTCACTAAAAGAATCCTGTCCTTTTAATATTTTATTTATATGCAGATTCCTTGCTGCTTCAAAAAATAATAACATATTAGCAAGCTGTTTATCTATAAGCCAGCCGTCAGTGCCGTATATACAGTGATAAGGCCATATCATTAAATTAGCTGAACCTCTTTCCTTCAATGCCTGAACATAGTTAATTTGTATTTCATCATCATAAGTAGGTACTACTTCATCATTTTCTATTTTTTCTAATGTTATTTCTGTGAATGGAGCTACTGGTTTTCCATTATAATCTTCCCACATAATAGGGTGGAATATAGAATCGTATCTATGTGTGTCTAATGTTACATAAATACTTGATAGTTTTTCCATATTATCATATATAAATCTTATTATTTTTTTGATGTCTTCTGCAGCATTTTTTACAGGCAAGGCACCTTTTTCCATATCTATAAAATCCCTTTGAGGGTCTACTATGAGCAGATTAATACTTTCATCATGCAATTCTTTTATAACATCTTTTCTGTATTTGTCTGCTAGCTTATAGATATCCTGCTGATTTATTGGGTTTGTTTCTTTACCAACATAATCTTCATTTACTATTTGTTCATAAGGTATTTGTACTGACATAATTAAATCCCCTTATTATTTAATTTGTTATTGATAGTATAATTAAATGATTTTATTTTGTCAATTTATTACTTTCTTATGTTTTAATTTTTTGATTTAATATGTATTGTTTGTAAAATATTGCAAAATAAAAAGGGCTCTAATAATATATTAAAGCCCCTTTGTATTTACTTATAAATTATAATTAATATTGAAATTGCTGATTTAATAATTGTCCGTTTCTGTCTATATAAAGTTTCATCATATTGTTTAATTTTACTTCATATATTCCTATATTTTCCATTTCTATATCTATTATTTTTGCATCCGGATATAGTTGATTTGCTGTATTAAAAACTGCTTTAGGAACTTTGAAAGGAGTATAAAAATCATAATTTTGATTATTATTATAGCTTTGATTAGTTTGAGTATTATAATTATTGTAATTATTATCTGTAGTATCAGCTTTTTGGCTTAATTCTTCAGCTGCTTTAATTAAAGCTTCAGCTGCGGCCTGATAAGGATTTTCTGATGCATTTGTTTGAGCATAATCATTATTATTTTGATACTCTTGATAATAGCTGTCTTGATATGCGTTATTATTATCATATCCTTGATAGTAGCTGTTATCTTGGTATGTATTATTATCATATCCTTGATAATAGTTATTATCTTGGTATGTATTATTATTATCATATCCTTGATAGTAGCTGTTATCTTGGTATGCATTATTATTTTCGTATCCCTGATAATAGTCATTTTGATATGAATTGTTATTTTGGTAATTAGGGCTATAGTAAGGACTATTTGGGTTTTTAGATTCTATTTCTAGCATTTTCATCAATTCTTCATAAGGGTTTGATGTACCATAATAATTTTTTGATGCATTATTATAAGTTTCTGAAGCAGTATTCATAGCATTCATAGTTTGCTGATATGGATTATAATAATTCATTTGATTATAATTATTATATTGTTTAGAGAATACTGGGCTGTAATATATGCTGTTTGGATTACTAGCTTCCCTTGCAAGAACTTTCATAAACTCATCATAATAATTATAATAAGTGCCGTAACTATTTTCTGAGGCATAATTATTTTGAGTATTATAACTATTTTGATCATAATACTGTGCAAATAACATAGTGCCGGATATAGCTAAAATAGGTATTGCTTTTAAAATTGATTTTTTCATAAACATATCCTTTTAGTGTAAATATAGTGTAAATTAATTAATAATTATATTTACATTATAGTATATTTATTTCTCAAAGTCAATTTTTTTTACATAAATTTTTAAATAAATTTACATTTTATTTTTATTACAATACTATTCTTTTATAAAAGTTCCTTCTGTAGTGCTTCCTTCATTTATATCTTCTATATTTACAGACATATTGTTTCCATCGAATGTGAAAATATAATTAATTATATAACAGCCAAGATTTTGTTTTGCTGTATATTTATTATCAGATTGTTTTTCTAAATTGCTTTTTGATACAGTATAGGATTTTTTATAGTTTTCATTAAAAAGATTGCCTTTTACTGAACCGTCAGAATTAACATTAAATGTTCCTGTACACATAGTTACACCTGATAAAGTTTTTATTGTAGCATCTCCTTTATAAGTGCCTGCATATTTAGAATCTATTCCTCCATGCTCATTTTTTGAACATGAAAGTATAAACATTGAAATAAATATAATAATAGATATTGTTTTTAAGATTGTTTTCATTTTTATTTTCCTAATTAAAATTTAATTGTTAATAATATAATAAAAATTAATTAGGATAGTATAAAAAAATTTAATTTATTATTTATTAAAAAAATAAAGGCCTCATAAACTATATGAAGCCTTTAATTTCTTTTATAACTAATTATTAATTATTCTTCTTCGCCTTCTTCAAATTCATCTTGCAAATCTATGAATACAGTATAAAGAGCACATATTTCATTATTTTCATCATAAGCGAAATAACAAGGGTAATATCCGTCTCCATAACCGCTTGTAAATAATACTATATTTAAATCGCTTTCTGGTATATTCCAATTAAGCCAATCACCATATTCAGATTGATATTTAGGATATTTTTCAGCATTTTCTTCAAGCAAATCAGAGAATAAATCATCATATCTATTATCAAAATCTTCATTATCTTTTTCTAATTCTTTCTCATAAGCTAAATATTTTTTGGCAGTTTCTTCATCACATACGCAGCCCATACCTGCATCTACTGGATAACCGAAAAACTCTCCTTCTTCCACTTCAGATAAATCTTCTTCTCCTGTTACAGCAAGCTCATATCTTTTTGGTTCTTTATCAGAGAAAGAAACTTTTGTTATAGCTATTCTTTCTTCTTCCTCTATAACAAGAAGTGAAACTTTATATTTATTAGGCTTTACAGTTTGAATAAAAGGCTTAACATCATCATAAAGATAAGCCAAAGGATCGCAAGCTATTATTTTTCCGCTAGGGAGATTAACTTCACCAACTTCAAGTATATCTAGTTTTGTACCGTTAAATTCTTTATTTTTGAAAGCACTTTCCAAATCAAAACTAGGTGTTAATAAATCTTTTACTTTATCAAATTGTTCTTTAAAATCTTTAGGCATATATGTAACCTCCGTTTATTTTTGGAAATGGTATTATATATAATAATATTGTCAAGATATAATGATTAATTTTTTAATGTTTATGAATTTAGCATTTTCAAATTGTTTGTAATCATGAATTTCAAAATTCTTTATCATAAAATACAACCTAATTATAATATAACGATATTCTATAATATATTTTTATTATTTCAGATATTTAATTTTTATTGATTATAATTATTTCTTAAACATTAAATGGTATATAGTAAAAATTGCAACTTTAGTGAAGTCTTTATAACGTATGCTAAAAAAGTTAATGGTACATCTAAATATATGAATTTATAAAATGTCATTGTTTCATTATATAATTAATTTTTATAAACTTTATATTTATGAATTAAAATATAAAACATTTACTTTTATAGTCTTTTTGTTATAATCTTTATATGAGAAATATTAATAGAATGAACGATTATTTTGTACGTTACCTTTTAGGTTCTCTTGGTAATGAAGATATATTAGAGAATATAGTAAACTGTGTACTTAGAGATTCAAAATTTGATGAAGTTCATAATTTAGAAATCATAAATCCTCATAATCTGCCTGAAAATATTAATCTTAAAGAATCTGTTCTTGATGTGAAAGCAAGAACAAAAGATAATAAAAAGATTATTATAGAGATACAATTATCTGGAAATATTGATTTTGTAAAAAGAATATTTTATTATATATCAAAAAATGTGGTAAGCGAAATTAATGAAAATGAACCTTATGAAATTATTAGTCAGGTTATAAGTATTAATTTTGTTAACTTTAATATGGACTTTTATGATGAAGGTAAGCCGCATAGATGTTTTAAATTGATAGATACTGAAAACCATAATGTATCGTTGGATATGATGCAGATGCATATAGTTGAAGTTCCAAGATTTATAGAAATTCTTAATAATTCAAATATAGATAATATTAAGAAAAATAAAATATTATCTTGGATAGAGTTTTTTACAGTTAAAGATTTAGATAAAGTCAAAGAAAAATTGAAGGAGGTTAATGATATTATGCCTAAAGTAATAGATAAATATGAGCGATTCATATCAAGTAAAGAAGAAATGGAAGTTTATAATGCAAGAGATGCTTTTTTATATGGTCAAAATTTGATGTTAAAAAAAGAGAGAGAAGAAGGTATAAAAGAAGGCATGAAAGAAGGTATAAAAGAAACAAAAATATCTATGGCTAGAAATATGAAGAATGACAAAGTAGATTTTAATACCATTTCTAAATATACAGGATTGAGTATAGAAGAAATAGAAAAACTATAATAAAAAACTTATGAGCATCTGCTAAATTCATTTGACAGATATTGTTAGTGAATAATTTTGTTATAAATATGAATAAAAATAGCTTTCATTATTTTTTGAGATATAAAGTTTTGTTAATGCATCTTGAATAAAATCAAAAATATAATATATTCTTTAAAACAAATTTTTTAATGTTAGAGGAATGATAAATGAAAGTTTTTATTAGTGCTGATATCGAAGGAATTACTACAACTACACAATGGCCTGATACTGATGCAGGAAGTTTAACTTATAAAGAACATACTTTGCAAATGACTAAAGAAGTTAATGCAGCATGTGAGGGAGCTATTGATGCAGGAGCAAAAGAAATATTTGTAAAAGACGCCCATGATTCTGCTATGAATATAGATCAAACTGCTTTGCCTGAATGCGTGAAAATACATAGAAGATGGAGCGGCGATCCTTATTCTATGGTAGAAGGTATTGATGAAAGTTTTGATGCTATAATGTTTATCGGATACCATAATGCTGCTTCTATTGGAAACAATCCGCTTTCACATACCATGAATACTAGAAATGTTTATGTAAAGCTTAATGATGTTTTGGCAAGCGAGTTTATGTTTTTTAGTTATGCTGCAGCTTATAGAAAAGTTCCTACAGTATTTTTATCCGGCGATAAGGGATTATGCGAAGTTGCACAAAATATGCAGCCTAATCACCCTAATTTGGTAACGCTTCCAGTTAAAGAGGGTATAGGTTATTCTACTATAAATTATTCACCTAATTTAATGGTTAAGATGATTAAAGAAAAAACTAAAGAGGCTTTGAGTCAGGATTTTAAGGGTAAATTATTAAAATTGCCTAATACTTTCAAATTAGAAGTATGTTATAAGGAACATGGATACGCTCATAAAGTATCGTTTTACCCCGGAGCGAAAAAAATTAATGATACTACAGTAATTTTTGAAAATAATGACTATTATGAAATACTAAGAGCCTTGAAATTTATATTATAAAATAATATAATATAGGAATCCGATAACTTATGAAAGCCCCCTTAAAAAGCAGCATTCTTTTAAGGAGGCTTTTTTTATTGTTAAATATATTTAATGTTTGGTAAAGTTTATGAAAGAGATTTGGGATATATATGATATTAATAAAAATAAAACAGGAAGATTTCATAAGAGGGGAATACCTTTAAAGAAAAATGATTATCATATAGTTATACATGCTTGGGTAGTTAATAGTAATGATGAAGTTATAATTACTAAAAGACATAAGAGTAAAAAAATTTGTCCTAATAAATGGGAATGTACTGAAGGTTCTATACTTGCAGGCGAGGAAAGTATTGATGGAGCTATCAGAGAACTTAAAGAGGAAATCGGTTTATCTTTTGAAAAAGAGGAAGCTGTGTTTTTAACTTCTTTTATCTTGAAAAGAGTAAAAACTATAATAGATTCTTATATGTTTAGAAGAGATGTTAATATTGAGGATTTAGTTTTGCAGGAGAATGAAGTTAGTGATGCTATGATAGTAAACAGAGAAAAGTATTTAGAGATGTGCAAAAGCGGAGAGATAATTTCTTCTATAAGATATTTTTATGATATTTATGATAAATTAAATAATGGAGAATAAAAATGAAAGTATTAATTATCACAGTCGGAGCACCTGGAAGCGGAAAAAGCTATACTATAAAGAAAGCTAATCTTGATAAATATAGTGTAAGTTCAGATAGTTTAAGAATATTATATTCTGGTGTATTTCCAGATGGCTATAATGGACTTTCTATTTATGAAAAAGATAATGCATATATTTGGAATAATTTAATACCAAGCATATTAGAAAATAGATTCAGATTGGGACTATTTACTATATTAGACAGTACTGGACTTTTTAATTTAAATAATATAATAGAACTTGCAAAAAGTTACGGATATAGAATTGTAGCAGTTTTATTTGATAATTTATCATTAAAAGAATGCATTGACAATGTAAGAAAAAGAGAGATAGGAAGCAATATACCAGAAGAAGTTATACAAGACTTTTTTATGCGTATGAAAAATTTTAAATTAACTGGTGCTAATATTTTTAAAGCTTCAGATTATGACAGTGCCAAAACTGCTTTGCTTGAAGCTAGTAAATGGGATAGTTTTTATCTTAATGAAACAGAATTTGAAAAGTATGATAATATAAAAGTGATACCAGATTTGCATGGCGAATATGATGTATTTAAAAAGTTTTTAGAGAAAGAAAATTATTTTAATGATAAAAAAACAGCTTATATATTTGTAGGAGATTTAATAGACAGAGGATCAAAATCAAAAGAATTACTAGATTATTTTTTATATAATGATATAGGAAGCAATGTTTATTTTACCGAAGGCAACCATGATGTAAGTTTAAATTTCTTTGCCAATGATATGAAAGTTACAAGTCAGGAATTTTATAAAACAACATACAAAGAAATTAAGAAAGCATTTACTGTAACTAATGTAACTAAACAATTAGAGGATAATAACACAGCAGAAGAAAAGATATTAAATGAAAGCGAATTAAATAATTATAAAAAGAAAATAAGAAATTTTTATAAGAAGTTCAGACTTTATTATTTTTTCACTTTTAAAGGAAAGAAGTTTTTTATTAACCATTCAGGTATAGATAAAATGTATGAGCATATTCCAGCATCTATTTTAAATGGAATAGTAACTTATGGATATACTGAAGATGATGACAGTTATAAATCTTATATAGAAGTAGGAAATAGATTTAAAGAAAATCATTCGGATATTATTCAAATATTCGGACATAGGAATGTTCTTCAGGAAGAATTGGAAGATAATTTATGCAAAATAAATGATAATGTTTATTGTATAGAAAATTCTGTTGAATATGGAGAAGATTTAATTATTCTTAATTTAAAAGATTTGTCTGTTGAAGGCTATAAGAATGATAAGGAAATCGAGAATCTATTTGATAAAGAAAAAAACGACAGCGAACTTGTACGACATAAATATTATGATACAGTTTATTCTACTAATTTTTCAGACAGAGTATTTTATAAAAGATTATGGAATGAACAAACTATCAAAGCTAGAGGATTATATAGATACAATGAAACAAATGAAATTGCAGGAAGAAGTTATGATAAATTCTTCAATTATGATGAAGTAAAAGAAACAAAATTAAAAGCCTTACAAAATAATATAAAGTTTCCTGTAAGTGTTTATAAAAAATATAATGGGTATTTATTTTTAGTATTTTTAGATAAAACAAGAGACGAGTTAATATTTGCTACTAAAAGTTCAATAGGCACATCAATGGCTTCTTGGGCAGAAAGTTTATTAACTGAAGAAAATAAAAACTTTATAAAAAATTATTGTAAGAAAAATAATACTACATTTGTTTTTGAATGCATACATTTAAAAGATTCAGCACATCCGATAGTTTATGATAAATCTTTTTTAGTTTTGCTTGATGTAATTTACAATGAAGAAAATTTCAGAAAACTTTCCTATGAAGAATTATCAAGTAAAGATATAACAGAACAATTTCAAGTAAAGGAAAGAATAGAGATATTTGAAGCTCCTAAAGATGATATTTCAAAAGATGAATATAATAAATATGTAGAACAAATGATTCATAAATATGTTGATGATTTTAGTATAGATTATGAGGGAGTGGTATTTGAAGATGCTAATAAATTTATGGTAAAAGTGAAATGTCCTTTTTATATAATAAAGAAGGCATTAAGAACTGAATCAATGCGTTTGAACCGACTTAGTTATTCATTAAATATATATTATCCAAATCCTTATGCTAAGTTTGTGGGCAATAAAATATTTTTGAGATATAAAAGAGAGAATAAATTAAAAGAGTGGAGAAAATTATCAATAGAAGAAGTTGTAAATGCTTATAATGAAGTGTTGTCGGAATTGAGATGATAATATATTAAAAGGAGAAAATAAAATTATGAATAAACCAAAAATAGTTGTGCTTGACGGATTTATATTGAATCCTGGTGATATATCTTGGGCTGAAGTAGAGAGTGTAGCAGATTTAAAAGTTTATGATAGAACAGATTATAATAAAGTAGCCGAAGTTGCAAAAGATGCTTGGGGAATATTAAACAGTAAAGTTGTTATAGATAGAAAATTAATGGAGTCGCTTCCTAATTTAAAATATATTGGAATGCTTGCTACAGGATACAATGTTGTAGATATTGAAGCTGCAAAAGAATTAGGTATTACTGTTACAAATGTAAGAAAATACGGCCCTCAATCCGTTGCTCAGCTTGTAATGGCTTTTGTTTTATCTTTTTCTTTCAGAGTTGTAGAACATAATAATCAAGTTCATAATGGTGAATGGGTAAAATGTAAGGATTATTCATTTAGTTCATATCCTTTAATGGAGCTTCAGGACAAAACAATGGGGATATTTGGTTTCGGTGATATTGGAAATGAAGTTGCTAAAATGGCTTTAGGTATGGGAATGAAAGTGTTGATTTATTCAAGAAGCAAAAAAGAAGGTTTTGAAAATGCTTCAAGTATAGATGAACTTTTTGAAAGATCCGATTTCTTATCTCTTAATGCTCCTTTAAATAAAGAAACAGAAAATATAGTAAATATTAATTTGCTTTCAAAGATGAAGAAAACTGCATTCTTAATTAATACTTCAAGAGGCGGAGTGATAGTAGAAAAAGATTTAGCTTATGCTCTTAATAATGATATTATAGCAGGTGCCGGTTTAGATGTGCTTTCAAAAGAACCTCCTTCAGCAGATAATCCGCTATTAACTGCAAAGAACTGCTATATTACGCCTCATTTTGCAGGCAATACTTTAGAAGCAAGAACCAGACTTATGCATAAAGTTTATGAGAATATAAAAGCATTTTTGGAAGGAAATCCTATAAATGTTTTAACAAATTGAGATTATATTTTTATTAATAATTAGCTGTTTTGGGTTAAAATTATATATAAATCTGCTTTTTAGGTATAATTTTTCATATTTTTTTATGAATAATATACAAAATGTATAATAAAATACTAGACTAAATAAAGAAATTGAATATAATTCTTTCTGTATTTTTTCAAATGTAAATTTATTATTTAAAGTTATAATTTAAATTGGGTATCAACAATGAAAAAATTATTTTTATGTTTAGTATTATTTGTATTATTATTATCTTGTAAAAAACAAGAAAGCAAAAATATTACAGTATTTGCTTCAAGCAGTTTGAGAAGAGCTTTAAAAGAAATATGCCATAATTATGAGTCTGATACTGGTGTTTCAATAGAATGCATATTTAATTCATCTGGAAAATTAAGAGAGCAAATTGAATCAGGTAGCTATCCGGATATATATTTTTCATCTTCTAGGAGAGAAATAAATACTTTAAAGAATGAAGAATTATTGTACAACGACACTATTACAAATATATTAGGCAATAAAATAGTTTTAATAGCTCCAAAAAATTCTGATATAAAAATAAAATCATTTGCAGATTTAACTAATAAAAGTATAAAGAAAATAGCTATAGGAGAATCAATGACTTCGCCTATAGGAAGATATGCAGAAGAATTATTAAAACATTTAGGAATGTATAAATATATTGCAGATAAAATTATATTGGGTAATGATGCTAAACATATTATAGAGCTTGTAAAAATGGATAAAATAGACTGCGGTTTAGTTTATGAAACAGAAGCAAAGCTTAATGATGATTCTGTTACAATAGTAGCTAAAGATTTGGATTATTCAAAAATAATTTATAGTTTGGCCATTATAGAAAAAAGTCAAAAAGAAGAAGAATCTAAAAAGTTTATAGATTATTTATTTTTTGATGAAAGTATGAATATATTTAAAGAATATGGATTTGATATTAATATATAAAACTACAGTATTAAATAATATATTTACCAATATTTATTAATACTGTAGTAAATTATAAAAATATTATTTTCTATTAGCTTTTTCTAATTCTCTTTGAATTTTTCTCTCTGCTTTCTCTAATTCCTTTTCATTTTTTCTTTCAGCTTTTTCTATATTTCTTTCAGTTTTCCTTTCTGCTTTATCTATTGTTTTTTCAATTTTGTCATAAGATTTTCTATCATTTGATGTAGTTATTGAAAAAGATGTACAGGAAACAGTAAATATTATAGATAATAAAGTAATAAATATAATTTTCTTCATAATCTTCATAAAACAAAACCTCATATTAAAATGCATATTTATATATTATCACAAATACATATAAAAGCAAAATAAAAAATAATTTTACAAATAGTGATTTTATGCTTTTATTTTATTGAAATTTTAGATATAGTGCAATTTACTATTTTAAAAATAGTTGTATAATTAATACAAATTTTTATTTAAGGACTTTATTATGATAGATGTAAAATTAATAAGAGAAAATATTGAATTAGTAGAAGAGAACTTGAGAAAGAGAAGAAGCAAAGTATCTTTAGACAAGTTAAAAGCTTTAGAGCATGAAAGATTAAACCTTTTAAAAGAAGTAGAACAGGACAGAGCAAAGAAAAATGAATCTTCAAAAAAAATCGGCGAATGTATGAAAGCTGGTAATAAGGAAGAAGCCGAAAAGATAAAAGAAGAAATGAAAAACTTCACAGAATCCTTAAATAAAAAAGAAGAAAAATTAGCAGAATTAGAAGAAGCTGTTAATAATGAAATACTTTATTTGCCTAATATGCTTTCTGAAGATGTTCCAGATGGCGATGATGAAAAAGCAAACAAAGAAATTATCAGATGGGGAGAACCTCGTAAATTTGATTTTGAAGTAAAAGACCATGTTGATATAGCTATGGGTTTAGATATTCTTGATATAGAAAGAGCTGTTAGAATGTCAAGAACTCGTTTTTCACTTATGAAAGGAAAAGGTGCAGCATTAGAAAGAGCTTTAATTAACTTCATGTTAAAGAAACACACTTCAGAGCATGGTTATACAGAATATGTACCTCCTATACTTGTTAATGGCAGAACTATGACAGGTACTGGTCAGCTTCCAAAATTTGAAGAGGATTTATTTAAAACTACAGATGATCCTGCTTTATATCTTATACCTACTGCAGAAGTTCCTCTTACAAATATATACAGAGAAGAAATCATACCAGAAAACATTCTTCCTTTATATTGTACTGCATATACACCTTGTTTCCGTTCTGAAGCTGGTTCTTACGGACGTGATATGAGGGGCTTAATAAGACAGCATCAATTTGACAAAGTAGAGTTAGTAAAAATTTGTGCTGCTGATAAATCTAAAGAAGAGCATGAAAAAATGCTTAAAGATGCAGAAAGTATTTTACAGGCATTAGAACTTCCATACAGAGTAGTAGTTCTTTCTTCCGGAGATATAGGAAATGCTGCTTATAAAACTTTTGATATAGAAGTTTGGCTTCCATCACAAAACATGTACAGAGAGATATCAAGTGTAAGTAACTGTTGGGATTATCAATCAAGAAGAATGCAGATGAGAACTAGAAGAAACGGCAAAACAGAATTAGTACATACATTAAACGGTTCAGGTATTGCTGTTGGAAGAACTTGGATAGCTATACTTGAAAATTATCAGCAGGCAGACGGAAGCGTTATTATACCAGATGCTTTAAGACCATTTACTGGTTTTGATAAAATAGAAAAGGTTAATTAATGCCGTCATCTAAAGACTTTCTTAATATAGTATTAAACAAACTAGAATCTTTAGATGATATTGATTATAAACAGATGATGGGGGAATACATAATCTATTGTAACAAAAAAATAACAGCTTATGTATGCGATAATCATCTTTTTATAAAGCCTACTGATAAGGCAAAAATTTTAATAAAAGATTATATATTAAAGCCGCCTTATGAAAATGCTAAAGATATGATATTTATAGAAGATATCAATAAATATGACAATGATTTCTTTGAGTATTTATTCAAAGAGATTTATGATGAGCTTCCTTCTATAAAGAAAAAAGCTAAAAAGTAAAAAATAAATAAAAACATTAAAGTGCAAATCCTAAACAAGGTTTGCACTTTTTTATTGTAATAAATTTTCTAATAGACTAAACGCACAGTTAATGAAATTTTTTCAATAATTTAAACTGAAATTCAATATTAAAAAATTTATTCTACGTGCGATTGTAGTAAAGCCACAACAAATAAAAACTTAAAATATATTTTTACAAGCTTTAAAATTTTCAGTGTATATTGAAACAATAATTTTTTATCAACTTTTTCCCGACGCACACCAAAGGTGGACTTCGTCAAAGTTGCAAAAAGTGCAAGTACTTTAGCTTTATATGTTTGGAATATGAATAAAATATAAAATAATACTTGTAGTTTAGGCTAAAAAATGCAGTCTTTCGCGAAGCGTATCCGAGCTTGTCGAGGATATAAGCTTCTTTGTGGCAATACCACAGGGACTTCCTTCGGTCGCAAAAGAACTGGTGGTGTTACGAAGTACGCAGAGCGGTGGGCTAGTCCCCACAAATAATTTATTAGTTATAATTATTTTTCTGCTGTATACTTTAGACTTTATCGAATTTTAATAATATACTAACAACAAAAGATTTAATTTTTATATAATAAAATATTTGAAAACTGTTTTATGAACTATATGATAATGAGCTTTTTAAGATTAATATTAAGCCTTATAAGCATGAAAATAAAAATGATTAAATTTGTCAGCAAATTTTTATTATAAAACTTGCTGACAAAAATTATTTTTAGGAATTGATATTATAAAGTAATATCATCAATCTTTCTTAATTCCTCATCAGAGAAATTATTCTTGTTAATGATTTTCAAATTCTCTATAATCTGGCTAGGTCTTGAAGCTCCTATTAATACGCTTGTAACTTCTTCATCTTTCAAAACCCATCTTAATGCCATTTGAGCTAAACTTTCGCCTCTTTGATTGGCTAATTTGTTTAGTTCGCCTATTTTTTCTAATTTCTTTCTGCTTAGAGCATCTTGCTTTAAATATCTTCCGTCTGCTGCCATTCTGCTGTCGCTTGGTATGCCATTCAAATATTTATCAGTCAATAATCCTTGTGCTAATGGGCTGTAAGCTATTATTCCTTTTCCTAATTTTTTAGCTTTTAATTTTAATCCGTTATTTTCTATAGTTCTGTCAAATATAGAATATCTGTTCTGATTGATAATGAATGATACATTTGCCATATATAGTAATTTAGAAGCTCTTTCCATTGTAGGGCCGTCATAATTTGAAAGCCCAACATATAAAGCTTTTCCGCTCTTTACTATTCTAGTCAATGCTTCAAGAGTTTCCTCAAGTGGTGTTTCAGGATCCATTCTATGATGATAGAATATATCAACATATTCAAGATTTAATCTTTTTAAGCTTTGATTTATACTAGCTATTAAATATTTTTTGCTTCCGAAATCTCCGTAAGGTCCTGGCCACATATCGTAACCAGCTTTAGTGCTTATTATAAGTTCATCTCTGTATTTATTAAGCCCGTCATTTAATATTTTACCCATACTAATTTCAGCAGAACCATAAGGAGGGCCGTAATTATTAGCTAGGTCAAAATGTGTGATTCCATTATCAAAAGCAGTTTTTATCATATCTTTCATATTATCATAATCGCAGTTAGCACCGAAATTATGCCAAAGTCCTAAAGATACAATAGGTAATTTCAAACCGCTTTTTCCGCATCTATTGTATATCATACTGTCGTATCTGTTTTGAGAAATTTCCATTTTTTTTATCCTCAATCAAAAATATTTTTTATGAATTTTACTATTATTTGTTTATACATATAAGTATAGATTTATTATAGTATTATTCAAGTAGAAAATGTAAAAATTGTTTTAATTTACTAAAATAATACCGATATTAATAAACACTTTATTATTAATTTAATAAACAATTTGTGGAGGATTCATGTTTAAGAGAGTTTTAGCTGCTGTTGGTTTGATGATAGTGATGGTTGGTTGTGTGACTATGCAGCCTAAAGATGATACAAAAGGAAATACAGAAGTTAAGAAAAAAGAGGAAGTAAAAAAGGAAGAAACTGTAACTAGAGACGATCCTTCTAAAATGAAAGTAACCGTTTATGGAGCAGATAAGGAAGTTCAGGCAGTAGAAATTAATGGCAAAACTTACTATGTATTAGGCGGAAAAGACGTTGAATCTATGACAGAACAAGAAATAAAAAGTGCATCTGTGGTTGCACCTATAAAAGTAACAGAAGAAAATATTAAAGGTGTTAATGGTATAGTTGTAACTTATTATGATGTTAAAATTTTCTTAGGAAAAAGATCTGGTTTAGGTACTACTGTTGGTTTATTTGAGCCTCAGAAAAATGATTGGACTGTTGGTGATGATATAGACAGAAGTCAGGCTATTCAAATAAAATTATCAAGAGGAACTGCTGGTCCTATAGATATCAAAAGAGGAAGTATATCATTATCTTTTAATTAATAATTAATATAAAGAGTTAATTATTTATTTGTGTATAGAGCATATAATTTGCTTACTACTAGATCTACAGAATAGGGTTCGCTGTTTATTTCAAAAGCGTATAAATCCCATCTGTAGGGATCTATGATTTGAAATTGTATAATATATACATTAGTATCATATTTTCCTATTATATCTATATAACGCATATAATCATCTTCAGCTATAAAATCCTGCCATTCTACAGTATTAAATGATGATATAAGATTTTCTATTGTGATGGTAGGGTAGCTTGTGAATGAACTTTTTTTGATTAAGTCTATAGCGTCAAAATCTCTGCTTTTTATATCTATATTTTTATTTGCATCTTCTTTAATATCTAATCTATATTGCTTACTTTCTTCTTTTTTGTCATTACAAGATATAATCAATATTATTGTCATTATAGATATGAGATAAAGTTTATTCATAGTATAAGCCTAATTTTTATAATTTAGTATATTATCGGAGATAGCATTATATTTTTGAATTATGTTATTATACATTATAAAAATCATCTAAATTATAAGCATCATTCCAAAATCTGTATTCCCACACAAAAGCTTTATCAAATGCAATTATCATTTTCTCTTTTGTATTTTCTGAAGCATTATCATATAAATTATCTACAAGTTTTATCATATTTTCTGTAGATTCAGAAAACTCTTCATCAGCATAAGTTTCAATCCATTTTGCATAAGGATTATTTTTTATTTCAGCATGCTCTTTTATATACTTTCCAATTTCATTATATATCCAAAAACAAGGAAGTATTGCAGCAGCCGCAGCTTCAACTGCTTCTGTATGAGAAGTATTGATTAAAAAGCTTGTATATCCAATATTTGCAGTAGTTATTTTATTTGTATTTTCAAAATTAAATATTTCTCTAAAATACTTATGAACTACTTCTTCTTCAACTATATATGAGTTTATAGAAGATCTTAAAAATGTAATAGCATTATTTGTATTATCAATTTTTGAAGATATTATAGCCAGTACTTTAGAGTAATATTTTAAATATAAAGCATCTTGTTCTATATAGTATGCAAATTTTTGTTTATCCAATTTACCTTCCATAAGTTCTTTATTGAAAGGCATATTCTGTATTTTTAGATATAGTTCTTTGTTTTTATTCCAAACATTTTCAGAGAATCTCATTTTTATTCCTTAAACAATTATGGATTTGATATATGTATTAATCTCTTCCTTTTTTAGTAATATTGCCTTCAAAGTCCACGCTTATTTTTCTTCTGCTTTTGAATTGAATATTATAATTTTTGCTCTTTTTTTGAATTTGTATAACTTTTTCTTCAGGGAATTCTTTTTTTATTGCATTTTTTACTTTGTCTTCAACATAGTCTATTGATATTTCTTCACCGCCGCCGCTTATTGTTTTCCATTCACCTTTAGAATTAACATATATTTTTAATCCGCCTTTAAATATTAAAGTATAAGAACCTGTACTTTCAGTTGCTCTAAATAAATAATAATCTGCAAAATATTTATCAGCAAATTTTATAGCGGCATCAGGAATTTCACTCATAGCAACTGAACCAGCAAAAGCATACATTGACATTAAAGATAATGTTAGTATTGTGTATATAATTTTTTTCATAGTCTTATTCCTCCAATAATAAATTAGGTTTTATTATATATTATAAAGAAAATACTACAAGTTTTTATAGTTTTACATTTCCAGCTATATAGTATCTTCCATCTGTAGAACCTTGGAAACCAACATTAAATTCGGCAGGACCAGCTTTGAATTTTCCAAATATAGCATATTCTAAATAAGCTTTAGCTTGTTTGTCTTTTATATGAACCATTTCTCTTAAAGCTATATTTAACATATACCATTCAAATCCCTGTTCCAAACGTATATAATGAGCATCATTTTCTCTCCAAGTATATTCAGCAATAGCATTAAGCCAAATAGTTTCATTCATAAGAGGGAATCTGAATGTAGCAGATGCTTGAACCAATGATTCAAATAAAGTGATATGATAATCTTCCGGCTTCATTCTGTTTTCATGTTCATAAAGGAATCTGAATTCTATATTAGGTATATTGAATCTAAATAAAAATGCTTTAGGTATGCTATGTCTGAAATCACCTTGAGAATATGCTATCTCATAATGGTTTCCGATAAAACCTACTCTTATTCCAGGTCCGTTTAATACTTGAGGTATATAATAATCTGGAGTATCAATATTGGCAGGATTTGATGTAGTATCATAATAGTGAGGCATAAGCATGAAAGTAGTTGTATTAATATCAAAAGTAGCTCTGCCTCTTGCTGATACTAATATTCTGTCAATAAATATTGCTTGTACTCCTCCATCATAAAGTCCTGCATTTCCTTTTATATATCCATATTCTGTTGTTGGATTATGTGTATCAAAATATCCGTAAGCAGTGATGAATCCTGTAAATTGTATATAGTTATTATGGAAAGTTTGACCAATAGTTGCAAAAGTTTCTCTCAAATTAAAAGTATTTGTATGAGCTGCATAAGAAAAAGTGGTAGTTAAATGGAACTCTATTGGATATTTTTGAAAGAAACTTAAATTTTCATCATTTGGGTTAGGTAAAGTTCTTTTATAGTCATCTCTAAAAAGATCAGGTTTTATATATTGAGGAAGTTCATTGTTTCCCTCTCTGCCTATAAACATATCGAATGCATTTGGAAGCGGAGGCATTATAGCATTAGTATATTTAGATTGGGCATTTAATAGATAAGCTGATGATATAAATATAATTACAGTTAATATAATTATATTATATTTTTGTGTAAGATGTGATTTCATAAATAATCCTATTAATTGTTTTTTTAGAAATTTAATAAATAAAAAAGGACATTAATTTATAGAAATTAATACCCTTAAATTTATATTCAGCAGAATGTGAATGCTGACATTATTAAAAATTTCATAGCGTGTATTATATTATAAATATATTTAATGTCAATTTTATATTATTAGCTTATCTTAAAGAAAGTCATTGTTTCTTTAAGTTTTTGTGCCTGCTCCAATAATTCTTTAGCTGATGTTGTAGTTTCATCAACTAATATAGCATTTTGCTGAGTTATACCATCTATTTTGGATACAGCAATATTTACTTGATCTACACCAGTTTGCTGTTCTACTGCAGTAGTGCTTATTTCCTGCATTATTTTTGCAGTACCTTCTATTTTTGATTGTATATCATTAAATATGCTTTGAGATTCTCTTGCAGTTTCAGCAGATTTATTAATTTTTTCATATATATTTTCTATTAATAAAGTTATATCTTTAGCAGAAGCTTGAGAGTTTTGAGCTAGATTTCTTACCTCAGAAGCTACTACAGCAAAACCTCTTCCCTGATCTCCGGCACGAGCTGCCTCTACAGAAGCATTTAAAGCAAGTATATTAGTTTGAAAAGCAATATCTTCTATAGTTTTAGTAATACTTTTTATTTTTTCGCTAGCTTCATAAACTTCTTCTATATTCTTTGTTGTTTCAGCTATTACATTAGCACCATTTTCTACGGCCTTTTTTGAAGCCAACATCATGTCATTTCCTTCAACAGAATGATCTGCTGATGATTTAATTGTAGAAGCCATTTCTTCTATAGCAGAAGCAGTTTCTTCAAGGCTTGAAGCTTGAGCATCTGTTCTTGCTGATAAGTCATCACTTCCATTAGTGAGAGATAAAGCAGCATTATTTATTTTTTCAGAAGTTTCATTAACAGCATTTATAATTTCTACCATAGCATCTCTCATATACTTAAATGAATATGCTATATTTCCTATTTCATTTTTCTTGAATTTAAATTTTCTTAATATGAATTGTCCATTAGACATTTCCTCAGCTTCTTCAACAAGTATTTTTAAAGGAGCTATTAAATTCTTTATGTATAAGAAACCTATAATAAAACTTAATATTATTCCAACAATACCTATTACAATTCCCGCAATTAGTATTTTAGTGCTTTGCAATTCGATGAAACTTAAAGGCATAGAAAAAGCAACTTTCCAAGGCTGATTTTTAAGGCTTGTATATAAACATACCTTTGTCATACCATCATTTTGGAATTCCAATTTTCCTTCAGTATCATTAACTATTGTTTTTATTTCAACAGGAGCATTCTTACCAACTTCGCTAGGTACATTATGCATTACAAGTAAAGTATCTTTATTAAATACCCATAATCTTATCCAATGAGTAAGTACTTCTCCGGCAGTTGATGATACTTCATCTATGACTTTCTGCCAATCAAGTATCATAATTAAAGCACCCATATATGAATTATCTGTTTTTGAATGTATAGGAGAAACTATAGCAGTAATCCATTTTCCATTAGATGATTTATATATAGAATCAGAAAGAGTAGGTTTTTTTACAGCATCATATTTTTGCCATAAATCAGGATATAATTGAGATATTTTCTTACCTACATCAGTATTATTTCCATGTGAATTATTTATTATAGTTCCGTCTATTTCTACAAGTGAAATACTTGTAATATATGGGTTTTTGTCAGAAACAAATCTCATTGAACTTATAAGGTTTGGTTCATCTTCAGGGTTTCTATTTTGCATATACGAGATAATAGTAGAAAATGATGAATATGTGTCAGATAGTATTAATTGATTTTCTACTAAAGAATCAAAAAAAGTGGAATATCCTTTAATTGTAGTTGCGAAACCATCATAAGATGCTTTGTCTATTGCTTTTTTTGACATTCTTACAAGTGTAAATATAGAAATAATTAAAAGAAAAGTTATAAATATATTAACTACTATTGGAATTTGTATGGCTAGGCTTGAAAATTTCTTTTTCATAAAAAAATCCCTTAAATATTAAGAATTGAAATATTTTCATAACATTCATACTACGGTATAGTATAATCATTTATATATTTATTGTCAAATAATAATCAATTATTTTTGGTAGTATTATTATCGTTAGTTTTTATGTAAAAATATGTAAAAAAAACGTAAATTGTTATTATTAATTGTATTATAATAATAGTATAAATTACTAATAAATAAATTTTAATTTATATATTGATAAAATAATTATAATTAATTTGACTTTTATCTTTTTTGTAGTACAATATATAAACATTGACAGTATATTATTTTTTTACTATAATAGTATGCTTTTAATGTTTATTCCCAAAATCTCATTTTAATTATATAAAGGAGAAAAAATCGTGAAACTCCCAAAAGTCAATGATTTAGGATTCTTCGAGATTCGTCTCGAAAGTATCGGTGGAATGGGTGCTAATAGTGCTGGTAAAATGCTTGCAGAAGTAGGTGTATTATCACAAGGTTATTATGGTGCTGCATTCTCTAGTTATGGTTCAGAAAAAAAAGGTTCACCTGTAAAATCTTTCGTAAGATTCTCTGAAGAAGAAGTAAGAGTGAATTCTACAGTAGAAGAACCACATGTTGTGGCAGTGTTCCACATGAATCTTCTTAAAAACCCTATGACATTAGCTGGTGTTAAAGAAGATGCTATTGTTATTTTTAACACTAATAAAACTCCAGATGAAGCAAGAGACTTTGCTAAATTACATGGTGGTAGAGTAGTTTGTGTTGATGCTATCAAAATCGCTAATGATTTAAAACTTCCTTCACAAGCAGCTAACACTATCATTATGGGTGCTATGGTTAATCAGCTTGATTTCATAGACTCTGCTAAATTTGAAGAGCAAATAAGAAAACAATTCGGCGGAAGAAAAGCTGAATTAGTTGAGCCAAATATTGAAGCTTTCAGAAAAGGCGGAAGTGAATCTGTTGTAAAAGATTTCCCTGCTGATGGTAAATATCCTTACATACCTTATAAAAAACCAGAACCAGTATATGGTAAAAACAACCAATTAACAGGCGGTTATATCAATGCTGCTGGTAACTCTACTTTAAAAGATTTACAAGTTACTCGTACAGGTAAAATACCAGTATTCAATCCTAAAAACTGTATAGACTGTGCTAACTGTGAAGTTGTTTGTCCAGACCTTTGTATTGTTTGGGAAAAAGGACCAGACAGAAAAGACAATAGCAAAACAGCTATGAATATGATGGGTATTGATTATCAATATTGTAAAGGCTGCTTAAAATGCGTTAGAGCTTGTCCAAAAGGACCTTATTCAGGTAAATTTGAAAAAGATCAGCAAGCTTTAAGAGTAGAAGTAGAAGCTGATTGTAATGTTGATGAACTTACATATCATCGTTATAAAAAATAATAAGGAGCGAATAAATGGCTAACAAATATAATCTTGCAGAACAAGAAAACATACTTGAAAGTGGTAATGAATTAGCAGCCATTGCAGCCGCTCAAATCAATTATCACGTAATGGGTTATTACCCAATTACTCCATCTACTCAAATTGCTGAGTACTTAGATGAAATGAAAGCTAACGGAAGACACACTGTTTGCATGATCCCTGGTGACGGTGAACATGGTGCTGCTGGTATCTGTTATGGTGCTACTACTGCTGGCGGTAGAGTATTCAATGCTACTTCTGCTAACGGTCTTCTTTTTGCTATGGAACAATTACCTGTTCAAGCTGGTACTAGATTCCCTATGGTATTAAACGTTGTAAACAGAACTGTTTCTGGTCCATTAGATATTAAATGTGACCAATCTGATATAATGATGGCTCTTAACACTGGTTGGATCATCATTATGGCTCATACTACTCAGATGGTTTACGACTTCAATATTCTTGCATTAAAAATTGCTGAGAGAGCTAAACTTCCTATCATAGTTTCTTCTGACGGATTCTTTACTTCTCACCAAAAGAAAAAAATATATCTTTTCAAAAAAGATGAAGATGTTCAAAACTTCTTAGGTAAATATACTCCAGAAGTTACTTCAGTTGAACCAGGAAAAAATCCTGTTACAATTGGACCTTACATGAACGAAGACGAATTAACTGGTAGTAAATTACAACTTTCTCAAGCTTTAGAAGATGCTCGTGCTATCGTTACTGATGTATTTGAAGAATTTGCTTCTCTTTCTGGAAGACAGTATCATCCAATAGAAACTTACAAAATGGAAGATGCTGAAGTTGCTTTAATGCTTTGCGGTTCTTCTTATGAAACTGGTACTTTAGCTGTTGATGAAATGAGAAAAGCTAATCCTAGCCTTAAAATAGGTGCATTTGCTATTACTCAAATTCGTCCTTTCCCTGAAAAAGAATTACAAAAATTATTAGCTAATGTTAAAGTAGTTGTAGTAGGCGACAGACAAGATTCATACTCTGGTATGGGCGGTAACATGTCTACTGAAATCAGAGCTGCTCTTAAAAATGATCCTAACAACAAATCTGCTGTTGTAAGCAGAGTTTATGGTCTTGGCGGTACTGAATTTACTCTTGACAAAGCTAAAGAATTATTTGATTTAGGTTTAAAAGAATTAGCTAACCCTGGTTCTGTTGTTAAACATGCTTACTTAGAACAATATATGGGTGATCCTAATGTTCAAATGAAACCTATACATGAACCTTTGACTTTAGAAAGCCAAAAATCTGGCATCACAGTTACTATGAATGAACAAACTCATAAACTTGATGTTAAAGTTCCACCTCTTAGAGAATTAACTGGTAAAGCTTATCGTTATGCTCAAGGACATGGTGCTTGTAACGGTTGTGGTATCTTCTCTGGTATCAATACTTTCATGAAAGGTATTGAAGGTGAAGTTGTTCTTTTAGTACATACTGGTTGTTCTATGGTTGTTACTACTGGTTATCCTTACAGCTCTTACAGAACTACTTATGTTCACAACTTGTTCCAAAATGGTGCTGCTACTCTTTCTGGTATCGTAGAAATGTATCATGAAAGAAAACGCAGAGGTGAAATCGAAGGACCAGAAGATCCTACTTTCATAATGGTTACTGGTGACGGTGGTCATGATATAGGTATGGGACCTTCTATTGGTGCTGCTATCAGAAATCACAAAATGATTATATTAGAATATGATAATGAAGGATACATGAACACTGGTAACCAATTATCATTCTCTACTCCATTAGGACACAGAACTTCTACTTCTAACGTTGGTAAAGCTGAAGTTGGTAAACAATTCAACCACAAAGATGTTGCTCAAATCTTCAACGGTTGTCATGTTCCTTACATCGCTACTGGTTGTGAAGCTTATCCTTTAGATTTAGTTAAAAAAGCTGCTAAAGCTCAATGGTATGCTAAAAATGTTGGTACTGCTTTTGTTAAACTTCTTATCACTTGTCCATTAAACTGGAAAACTCCAGATGACATGGGTAAAGATATTATCAAAGCTGCTGTTGATTGTTGTTTCTTCCCATTATATGAGGTTGAACAAGGTATCACTACTATCACTAATATGGTAGCTGATGACAAAAAACAGCCTGTTACTGAATGGTTAAAATTAATGGGTAAAACTAAACACCTTCTTAAACATGAAGACATTCTTAACAGATTCCAAGCTGAAGTTGACAGAAGATGGGCTCGCTTAAAAGCTATGCATGAAAGTCCAGTTCTATAATAAGTTAATAGCTTAGAATTATAGAATATAAATAAAAAACGGCTGCTTGCTCTTTAATAGGGTAGGCGGCCGTTATTTTTTTATTTATTTTTTTATTGAATTAAATGCAAATATAATATAAAATTTGATCATATAAATTTATAGGTGTAATATTATGTCTAATGAGAGGATTACTGAAGATATTGTTAGAGAGCATTTTAAAAAAGATAAATTGTTCAATTCTATTATATTTGAAGAACAAAAAACAAATAATCCAAAAATTCAAAAGCTATTAAAAAATGCATCAAAATCTGGTTTTGGTATTGGTAAACCTGAATTTATAATACATGGGTTTAAATTTCCATTTAATAATTTAGTAATAGTGATAGAATGCAAAGCAGATATTAAGAAACATAAAAGTGTTTATGGAGATAAATATTCTGAATATGCGGTAGATGGTGTGAAATTATATGCTTCATATTTAAATAAAGAATTTGATGTTTTAGCAATAGCAGTGAGTGGTCAAGCTAAAGATAATATTAAAGTATCCTATTTTTATTATAAACAAGGAAATGAAGAACTTAATTTAGATTTAGAGAATGATAAATTATATATATTAGAAGATTGTCTTGAAGTCATAAAATTAAAAAATAAAAAAGAGTTTGATTTGGAACAATTAAGAGATTTTGCTAAAAAACTTAATGATGATTTACATAATCATAGTATACCTGAAGATAAAAGAGCGTTTTTACTTAGTGGTATATTATTAGCTTTGAATAGAGATACTGCATTTAGAAATTCTTATAAATTTTATGATAAACCTGATAGTCTTGCAAATGCATTAGTTAATTCTATAACTGATATTTTAAATAATGAAAATATAGCTTCAATAAAAAAAGAAACTTTAACATTAGAATATAGCTTTATAAAAACACATCATAGCTTAATAGAACAAAATGATAAAGATTATAATGATATGTATATTAAAAGAATTATAGAACAGATAGAAGAAAATGTAGCTAAACCATTGGAAGATTCAAAAAATCAAAAATACATAGATGCTATAGGAGAAATGTATACAGAATTTTTAAGATATGCTAATAATGAAGCTAAATTGGGTATTGTATTAACTCCTCCTCATATAACAGAATTTATGTGTGATTTGATTGATATTAATAAAAATGATGTAGTAATAGATATTTGTTGTGGTACTGCTGGATTTCTAATAGCAGCAATGACTAAAATGATAAAAGACTGTAAAAATGATTCTGAAAAAATAGACTATATAAAAAAAAATCAAATAATAGGTATTGAAGAAAAATCTAATATTCATGCTTTAGGATGTGCAAACATGATTCTACATGGAGATGGTAAAAGTCATATTATACAGTTAGATTGTTTTAAAGCTAGTAAAGATAAATATTTGCATGGCAAAAAAATAACAAAAGCTTTATTAAATCCACCATATAAAGCAAAAGAATCTCCAGCTAAACAATTAGAATTTGTGGAAAAATCATTAGAATTATTAGAACCTAATGGAAAATGTGCTGCTATTGTTCAAATGAGTTGTGCGATAAAAAATGATAATAAAGTAAGACAAATGAAGAGTAAAATATTATCAAAACATACTCTTGAGGCTGTAATATCTATGCCTGATGATTTATTTTATCCTGTTGGTGTAGTTACTTGTATAATGATATTTACTGCTCATATAAAACATTCTAAAAATCACAATACTTGGTTTGGCTATTTGAAAGATGATGGTTTTGAAAAAAGAAAACATAAAGGTAGAGTTGATTTAAAAAATAAATGGAAGAATATAAAAGATTATTTTATTCATTTATTAAAAAATAAACAGGAAAAAGTAGGTATATCAATACAACATCATGTTGAAGATAGTGATGAATGGTGTGCTGAGGCTTATATGGAAACAGATTATAGTACATTAACAGAAAAAGATTTTGAAAATACAATAAAAAAATATTTGAGTTTTTCTATTATGAATGGAAGTATAGATGAAAAGAATTGAAGAATTATTTTATATTAAATATGGTAATAGTCTATCTTTACAAGATTGTGAACTCTCAACTAATGGGATTCCTTTTATATCTAGAGGAGCTAAGAATAATGGAGTAACTGCTAGAGTAAAATTATTAAATAATATAAAATTGAATAAGCCTAATACAATAAGTGTAGCAGTATCTGGTTCTGTGTTAGAAGCATTTTTACAAAAAGAGCCTTATTATACTGGTTATCACATTTTTATTTTAGAACCAAAATTAAGATTGAGTGATATAGAAATGTTATTTTATTGTATGTGTATAAGAGCTAATAAGTATAAATATAATTATGGAAGACAAGCAAATAGGACTTTAAAAAATTTAATTGTTCCAGATACAAAAGATATACCAAGTTATATATATAATTATAAATTAGAATTTCCAAATAATAATCCAATATTAAAAGATAATAATTTTATTATAAATACTAATTTTTGGAATAATTTTATTTATAGTGATATATTTAGAAAGCCTACAAGGGGTAAGTTAGTTTCTATAAAAGATTTTAATATTGGAAAAATGCCTGTTGTAACTTCTACTGAAGATAATAATGGTATTAATGATTATTTAGATATTCCAGATTTTTTATTAGAAGAAGAAAATACTATAACTATAGCAAATAATGGTTCAGTTGGCGCTACTTTTTATCAAGAAAAAAAATATGCTGCAACTTCTGATGTTACTATTATGAAATTAAAAGATAAAAATGTGAAACTAAATAAATATATAGCATTGTTTTTGGTAACAGTAATATCTAAAGAAAAATATAGATTTAATTATGGAAGGAAATGGGGAATTACTAGAATGGAAAAAACAACTATTAAACTACCAGCAAAATTTATCAATGATAAATATGAACCTGATTGGGAATATATGGAAAATTATATAAAATCTTTACCTTATAGTTCTTCTATTTAAGAAATATAATCAAAATCTTTTATAGGTGTTAACATTTCTAAGAAAGTAATAAATTTGATTAAGTTAAAATGTGTACATTAAGTATAAAATTTAAAGGGGTATGTAATAAAAATTGTATATAAGCGAAGCAGTTTTCACCGCTCCGCTTTATTATTAGGAAAAAATTACAATAAAAAAATTAATGATTATTTTTCAACGAAATCTCTTATTTTTTTAGCAGCTTCTTTTAATAAAGGTATATCTTGAGTTAAAGCAATTCTAAAATAATTTTCACTTCCAAAAGCAATACCAGGTACAACAGCAACTCCAGTTTCATCTAATAAACGCATAGAAAAATCAAGTGAAGGTTCATTTGAGAATTTAGAATACCCTACAAATAAATAGAATGCTCCTCTAGGTTCTATAACTTCAAAACCTAAATCATTTAATTCTTTAGCCATAAAGAAAGCTCTCTCTTTATAAATATCTCTGAAACTTTCTATTACAGGATAATTTTCTAAAGCATATTCAGCAATGGCACAAGAAAGAGAAACCATACTTCCTACATTGTTAAAGCTTGCATTAACCAAATATTTTCTAACTTCCTCTGGTGCTATACTATATCCTATTCTCCAGCCAGTCATAGAATGAGATTTTGAAAAACCATTAAGCACTATAACTTTATCTTTGATTGACGGATAAGAAGCAAATGAAGTAAATGGATAAAATGATATTGCTGAATATATTTCATCAGCTATAATGAATATATCTTTTTTCTCAAAATATTTTACAAGCTCGTCCATTTCTTCTTTTTTAAGCATATATCCAGATGGATTTCCCGGATTACTGAAAAGTATAGCTTTAGTTTTATTTGTAATTACTTTTTCTATTGCCTCAGGTTTAAGTACAAGATGATCAGGTCTAGTATCTAAAAATACTGGTTTTCCATAAGAAAGTTTTACAGCCTGTTCATAGGGTGAGAAAAATGGAGTTGGTATTATAACTTCATCGTCAATATTTAATATAGTTCTAAATACAGATGAAATACCTTCCATAGAACCTATATGCATAGTAACATTATTTGCATTAATATTTGAACCATAATATTTATTATAATGCTTTGCTACTAAATCTCTTAAATGATCGCTTCCGCCGGATTGTGTATATGGTAATGCATGAGTTTGAGCATATTGGCATGCATAGTCAATAAGTTCTTTTGGAGGCTGTAAATCAGGTTCTCCTATTGTAAGCATTATAGCATTTTCTTTTTTTTGAGCTTTTTCAGTTAATTCTCTTATAAGCGAGTATGGCACTTGAACTATGTTTTTATTGAGTTCCATAACGATTCTCCATAGATGTTTTTTTTAATTAATATATTCAGATTCAATATTATATACAATAATATTATATATAATAATGCATATATTTTACCAAAAATATTTAATTTGTCAATTTGTATTATGGAAAAGTAGAATATTTTTTATAAAAAATATTTAATGAAATTATAATGATTATAAAAAGCCTCTATATCAATTATAATACAGAGGCTTTAAATTAATGAAAATTATTTTCTCAAATCATCTACCAATTTAGTTTTATCAGCAGTTTTTTCATCTTTAGTTTTTACCACTTTAGCAGGATTTCCGGCAACCACCTGATTTTCTCAGGTAGCCTACCATCCCATAATAATTATAATGCAATAAAAAAGGTGCCAACTTTATTTAAGTAAGCACCTTAATTAGTTTATATTCTTTATTTAATTATCATTAACTTGTTTATTATCTATTCTCAAAGAAAAATCCGAAGCTAAACATCAAACCTACAGAATGATATTGTTTAACAGTATGAGAAGCAAATAGATTATTCATATCATTAGCATTAAAAATCATATTTTCATAAGATAAATGGACACCAGCAATGAAATCTGTTTTTTCTGTTTCAAAGAATTTCCTTTCAAATGATAATCTTACATAAGGAGATATTGGAACTGATTTATAATTCATATTTATTAAGGGATTAAACTGCACTCCTGAAGATATTCCTACAAGAAGATTTTGATTATTTTTAGTTAAATCAAATTTTAAAGCTACTCCTGTATATATTCCGAATGCTGATACTCTGTTAATCAAAGATGTATTTTTATCGATTACAGATACCATATGCTCATTAATACCAAAATCAAATAAAAGATCTATACCACTTAATAAATTAACATTATTTAATTTAAATCCATATCCTATTTGAAAATTTATATCTAATCTTGGATCTAATAATACACTATTATAATCTTTAGTTTCAGCTATATTGATATCCGCACCTAATCTAGGGCTTATTCCAAATTTAAAATTAGCAAAAAGATTAAAAGAAAATAATATTAACAATGCTGGTATATAAAATATTGTTTTTGATATAATCATTATGTAAAATCCTTAAATTAAATCATATATGTAATAAACATATATATAAATATATTTGTAAAATATATTTATATTATAATAACTTTAAGCAAAAATTTGACCTAATCCCCATATAATAAGACCACCAAAAGTTATAACAGCAAAAATCCACATAAATCTAGAATTATTAGAAGATATATATTCATTTATAGCATCTTATACAGTATATGATACTAACATTATATTAGCCTCATATTTTGTTTCTTCATCTAAATTAGAATATAATATTTCTGATATTGTTTCTTTTAATTTCAAATCCAAAAAATTATTAACAGTTAATCCATTATTATCCCAAATTATATCAAAAGTACCATTTACTTTATCATAATTTTTTATATATCCATCTAATATTTTTTCATCATCACTAATTGATACTTTATTTGGAAATAAATCATTATTATTATACGACAAATTAATTTTTACATTTTCTTTTTTAGCAAATACAGAAACAATATAATTATTATCTAGCTTACTTGATGTTATAGAAATATTTTCTTCCTTAGAATTATTCAAGGAAAGTCTATCATTTTCTTTTTGAAGAGTCACATTATCATTTAATCTGTAACTCTCAAAATTTTGTTTTGGATCTGTTGGTTTTGCATTACTGCATGATGGCAAACTAATTAATATTAATGTTACCATAAAAATAGATAAAAATTTTTTCATATTTTAACTCCTAGTATTTTTATATGATAAAATTATAAAAAAAAAAAATTAATAAACAAATTATAGTTCATAAATTATTAATAAAATAAACTTTTTACAAAAAATACAAATTATTTATATTAATATTTTAAAAAAATGAATATAAAAAAATTGCAGCTTATAAAAAATATTATAAACTGCAATTAATATTTTATCTAAATATTAAGTTTTTTAATTATTATTTTCTCAAATCATCTACTAATTTAGTTTTATCAGCAGTTTTTTCATCTTTAGTCTTTATAACTTTAGCAGGGTTACCAGCAACAACTTGATTTTCCTCAACATCTTCTAAAACAACAGCACCGGCACCTATAACAGCATTCTTGCCAACATGAACACCTTCAATGATAACAGCATTGGCACCTATAACAACATTATCTTCTATTATAACAGGTTTAGCAGAAGGAGGCTCAATAACTCCAGCAAGTACAGCACCAGCACCAACATGGCAATTCTTTCCTACAATAGCACGTCCGCCTAAAACGGCTCCCATATCTATCATAGTGCCTTCACCGATTTCAGCACCAATATTGATAATAGCTCCCATCATAATAACAGCATTGTCTCCAATTTTTACTTTATCTCTTATTATAGCACCTGGTTCTATTCTAGCATTAACAGCAGTATAATCTAAAGTAGGTACTCCAGAATTTCTTCTGTCATTTTCCAAATAGTAATCATCTATGAATTTTTTATATTCAGTTAATATAGTTTGTATATCTTCATAATCACCAACTACAAAATGAAAATTACCTGATGAAAAAACTTTAGCATTAGTACTTGCTTGAAGATTAGGTAAATTTCCTTTTATATATATTTTTATAGGTGTTTTCTTCTTAGAATTCTTAATATAAGCAATAATATCTTCTGACTTTTCTAACATGTCCATTTCCGTTTCTCCTCAATTATAGTTTTTATATAAATTATTTATGATAATACTTCTTTCATTCTGTAAAGACCAGGTTTTTTTCCTACAAGGAATTTAGCAGCTTTAATAGCACCTTTTGCAAAAATTCTCCTTGAAGTAGAAGTATGTTTAATTTCTATTATCTCATCATCTCCATAGAAAATAACACTATGTTCTCCAACTACAGAACCGCCTCTTATAGAGTGTATTCCTATTTCTTTTTTATCTCTTGCATGAAGACCGTTTCTTCCGTTTACAGCAGTCATTTCATTATTTAGAGCATCATTAATAACATTATAAAGAGTTTTAGCAGTACCGCTTGGAGAATCCACTTTTCTATTATGGTGAGTTTCTACAATCTCAATATCAAAATCATTTAATAAAGGTGCAATTTTAGAAACAACTTCATTCATTAAATTGATACCTATACAAGTATTTGAAGATAATACTATAGGTACTTTTATAGAAGCTTCAACAATTTTAGCAAGCATAGTTTCATCATAACCAGTAGTACAAATAACCATCGGTATATTATTTTTAATAGAATATTCAATCATAGCAGGAAGTCTTGAGAAATGAGAGAAGTCTATAATTACATCTCCTTTTTCATTAGTGAAGTCATCAGCAAAAGCAGTGATTTCTAATTCTTTTTCCTGCATTATAACCTCTTTTAATATAGAGCTCATAACTCCAGTTCCATGTATCATTACTTTCATTTTTTACTCCGATTTAAATATTTATTTTTTTAATCCGTATTTATTTAATATTTGTCTTACATATTCTCTATTTTTATCACTTAAAGGTCCCAATGGCGAACGGCATTCACCAACTTCAAAACCCATTATGTTCATAGCTTCTTTTATAGGTACAGGATTAGTTTCTATAAACATAGCTCTTACTAAATCTATATATTTAACTTGAGCTTTAATAGCTTCATTAACATTACCATTAAGGAAATTCATAACCATGTCATGATTTTCTTTAGGTATAATATTGCTTGTAACAGATATAACCCCTTTAGCACCTAAAGCAAGCATTGGAGTAACCATATCATCATTACCAGAATATATATCCAAGTTAGGTGCAATATTTGCTATATCAGCTACATAACTAATATCCCCGCTTGCTTCTTTAATACCATTAATATTTGAAACTTCAGATAAAGTTTTTATAACATTAAGTGATAATTTAACTCCGGTTCTTGAAGGCACATTATACATTATAACAGGACATTTAACACTTGCAGCTATTTGTTTGAAATAATCTATAAGTCCGCTTTCATTACCTTTATTATAGTATGGAGTTACTGCCATTACTATATCAGCACCATATTCATAAGATTTTTTACTGAACTCTACTGCGGTTGCTGTATTATTTGTTCCAGTTCCTGCAATTACCAAAGTTCTTTTTTTAGTACGCTCGATACAGAATTTTATAACTTCCATTCTTTCTTCAGCAGTAAGTGTTGCACTTTCAGCTGTTGTACCTGCGGCAATAATAGCATCTGTTTTATTTGCTATTTGAAATTCAATTAACTCCTCTAATTTTGTATAGTTAACCTGATTATCTTTTGTAAATGGTGTTATTAAAGCTACACCTGCTCCTTCAAATAATGACATATTCAATCTCCTTTAATTATATATTGCATTTTATTTTTTTACCATAGTAAATTATAAAAAATAATTATGTTAATTTATAAACTTATTTTTATTTTTATAAGTGTTATAAACATTTAATAATTGTGTTTTCACTCCTATATTAATAGCTTCTTCATCTATATCAAAAAGTCCATTGTGTATAGGTGCATTTATTTTATCATTTGAAACACCTAAACTGAAAAATGAGCCTTTTACTCTTTGAAGATAATAACTGAAGTCTTCAGTTGTCATATTGGCATTTTCTTCTAGGCAATTTTCTTTTCCTAAAATTTCTGATGCTGATTCTCTTATAATATTAACTGCCTCATCATGATTTATTAAAGCAGGATAAGAAGGTATATCTATAAACTCAGCTTCAGCACCAAAATTATTGCCAGTATTTATAACTATATTTTTTATTATATTTAATCTTTTGTTTCTAGTTTCATCATCGCATAACATTCTAATAATGCCTTCCATTTTTACATTATCAGCTACAATATTATTAGCAGTTCCTCCATTTATAGTGCCTATATGAAGTCTTGTAGTTCCGTCAGTAAAGGCAGATATATAACTATGAAGCTGTGTTATAATATGAGAAGCTACTATTATAGCATCAATTCCATTATATGATTTTGCTCCATGTGCTGATTTGCCTTTTATATGCACTTCAAACATATTAGAACTTGCATACATTGAACCGTATTTAGTACTTATTTGTCCAACTCTTATTTCCGGACGTACATGAAGCCCATAAATAACATTAACATTTTCTAAAGCTCCCTCATTAATCATAGGTAATGCACCGCCTGTAGTTTCTTCTGCAGGCTGATATATTAATCTTATATTACATGGAGGTGTAACTTCTGAAAAATATTTTGCTATTCCTGTAAGTATAGTAGTATGAACATCATGTCCGCAAGAATGACATTTACCCTTGTTTTTTGAAGAATATGAGCAATTTTTTTTATCTTCCATAGGTAAAGCATCTATATCAGCTCTGAATGCTACTGTAAAAGTTTTATCTTCTCCTTCAATATCTGCTATTATGCCTGTTTTTGCTACCTGTGTTTTATGATTTATATTAAGTGATTTAAGTATAGAAGATATTTTCTCCATAGTTCTGAATTCCTCAAAGCCTAGCTCTGGGTGAGAATGTAAATCTCTCCTTAAATCTATTAAAAACTCTCTCATAGATAAGAGTATATCATCTGATATTATAGAATTACTATTTTGCATTATTTTATACGCCTTGTTAGTTTTTTAAAACAGTTATACCATATTGTATATAAAATACTGTTATTAAAAAATTATTATATATGTTTTATTATTTAAATAAAGAATTATATTAGAGTATTACTTCTTAGATTTTGATAAGTTGCGTTTGAAAGATTTATAGAATTTAGAAAGTTGAAAATAAATATTTGAATAGCTAGAAGAATTAGTACTATTCTGGGTTGTATTACAGGTGAACAAAGAGTACATTCCAAACTCCTTAAAAATTATTGATAGTATTATTATATAAGATAATATCGTAAAAGTCAATAAAGAAGTTTATTATTTTTTATAAAAAGAAATATAAAATTATTTTATAGTGCTGAATTATAAAGGCATTTAAATTTTTTTTATTGTTTTATTCTGCCCGCCCGCCCACCCCTAATTTAGGAATGGGAAATCATATAAAAAAGGAACGCATATTATATGTATGCATTCCTTTTATATTAAATTCATTTTTTACAATTAGAATCTTATACCAAGCTGAGCACCTAAATCTACACTAGATAATTTGAAGTCATAAGTTTTACTTTCCATAAATGGTATATCATAAGCAATATAAATACCAGCTGTTAAATTAAGAGGCAAAATGAAATCAAGAGCTACTTTTACATAAGGTATAAAAGGTTTATTAAATTCTCTATATATAGTTTTTGTATCATACATACTAGCTTGAGCTATGCCGTTTGCTCCTCTTTTATCATACATAAGTCCAGCTATAGGGAATTTGAATCCTCCTCCCACACCTATAGAGATGAAAGCTAAATCTATTCTAGGAAGCAAACCAAGATGGAAGCTGTCAAAAGAAGCACCATATCTTCCTTTTTCTCCTTTTAATCCGAAAGCAAATACATCTTTCTGATAACCTATATCAAGACCTATCCCTAAAGATATATTGCTTATTCCAAAATAATATCCAGGTATAACATGAATACCAAATTCAAAACCAGCATCAGCTTTAGTGTATTTAGAAGCATCAGTTCCAGTGTATGTTCCTAAACTTACTCCGAAAGGAAATAATACATTTACCTCAAATCCAGTTTTAGCCATCAGATTTCCGCTTAATGCAATGATTAATAAACTTGCAATTGTTATTATTTTTTTCATTTTTTATAGTCCTTTATATATTTTTTATTGTCATATATATTCGACAATAGCTATAATATATTTATAATAAAAAAAATTATGATAAAAAAAGAGGAATACATATTATTAAATATGCATTCCTCAAGTATTATTTTTTATTAATTTAATTTTGATTAGAATCTTAATCCAATTTCAGCACCTAAATCAAAAGATGACATTTTGATATTATTGCCAGGATCTTTGTATTCAATTAAAGGTATATCATAAGCAGCATATACTCCCAAAACCAAATTTAAAGGAAGCATAAAGTCAACAACCCCTTTAATATAAGGTATATATGGATTTTTAAAGTTTCCTTTTATTTTATTTAAATTATATTTTTCAGAAGTTTCTGATCCATTTCCTTCATTAAAATAGCTGCTTCCACCTAAAGGTATTTTTACACCAGCACCTACACCTATAGAAACAAAAGCTATATCTACTCTAGGAAGTACACCTATCATTAAACTGTCAAAAGTTACTCCGCCTTTTAAAGTTTCGTCCATTGCAGCTTTGAATGCAAATACATCTCTGTTATATCCTAAATCTAAGCCTAAACCGAATGATAACATATCAAAACCAAAGTAATATGCAGGCTGAACATGTACTCCAAATTCAAATCCAACATCAGACTTTAAAGTTTTAGCATCATTACCGCTAAAATGACTGAAACTTGCTCCAAGAGGCACCATTATACCTAAACTAAATCCTGTTTTTGCCATAAGTCCGCTGCTTATGCTCATTACTAATATACTTGTTATTATAATAAATTTTTTCATTGTATTTTCTCTCCTAAAAAATTGTATATATCTATATAGTAAATTATAGTTGCGATAGAAATAAACTATATAAATAATTAGTTTTTGTTTATTTATTTCTATATGCTATAATGTTATTTGAATTATTAATTGTTTTCAGATTGTAAGAGTATTCTAACTTTTTTGCAAGTTATTTTTTATGTTTTTTAACTTTCGACTAAATTGTTAAAAAGTACAAAAATGATAAAATAGGATTGCAATAAATAGAAAATAATTATATGTTGTTTTAACGAGGTATTTAAATTTTGGTTTAAAATCTAATAGTTAGATAAAAAAATCTAATAAGGACTTAAATAAATATGCAAGAAAAAATTAACGAATTAAGAAAAAGAAAAGAAAAAATAGAAGAAGGCGGCGGAAAAGAAAAAATAGAAGAACGCCACAAAAAAGGTAAATTAACAGCTAGAGAACGTATTTTGCAGCTTTTAGATGAAGATACTTTCTGTGAGATCGATGCTTTTATAGAGCATAGATGCAGTGATTTTGGAATGGAAAAGAACAAAGTTGCTGGAGAAGGTGTAGTTACAGGATACGGTAAAATCAATGGCAGACAAGTATGTGTATATGCTCAAGACTTCACTGTAATAGGCGGTTCATTGGGACAAATGCATGCTGCTAAAATTTGTAAAGTACAGGATATGGCTATCAAATTGGGCTGTCCTTGTATTGGTATCAATGATTCAGGCGGAGCTAGAATACAAGAGGGTATTGATGCTTTAAGAGGTTATGGCGATATATTCTATAGAAACGTTCAGGCTTCTGGTGTAATTCCTCAAATATGTGTTATTATGGGACCTTGTGCCGGCGGTGCAGTTTATTCTCCTGCTTTGATGGACTTTATACTTATGACTGATAAAACTGCTAACATGTTTATTACTGGTCCTCAGGTAGTAAAAGCAGTAACAGGAGAACAGGTTTCAGCTGAAGAACTTGGAGGAGCATTCGTTCATAGTAAAACTTCTGGTGTTGCTTCTTTGATGTTCCCAGATGAAATTTCTACTTTAGAAGGTGTAAAAAAATTACTTTCTTATATACCTCAAAATAATTTGGAAGATGTACCTTTAGAAAATACTGAAGATGATCCTAATAGAACAGATGAAGAATTATCAGCTATACTTCCAGACAGCCCTAATAAACCTTATGATGTCAAAGAGATAATAAAAAGAGTAGTTGATAATGGTGAGTTTTTTGAGCTTCAGCCTTTATTTGCTACTAATATAGTTATATGTTTTGCACGTCTTGATGGTAAATCTGTTGGTATAATAGCAAATCAGCCTAATTCTATGGCTGGAGTATTAGATATTAATGCAGCAGATAAAGCAGCAAGATTTATACGTTTCTGCGACAGTTTCAATATTCCATTGGTTACATTAGTTGATACTGCAGGATATTTACCTGGTGTAGGTCAGGAGCATAATGGTGTTATTAGACATGGTGCTAAACTTTTATATGCTTATTCAGAAGCTACTGCTCCAAAAATTACTCTTATTATAAGAAAATCTTACGGCGGTGCTTATATAGCTATGTGTTCTAAACATTTAGGTGCTGATATGGTTTATGCTTGGCCTTCTGCTGAGATTGCTGTTATGGGACCAGATGGTGCTGCTAATATTATATTCAAAAAAGATATAGATAAAGCTGATGATCCTAAAAGGGTTAGAGCTGAAAAAATAGAAGAATACAAAAAAGAATTTGCTAATCCTTACAGAGCTGCAGTTAGAGGCTATGTTGATGATGTAATAGAACCAGAATATACTAGAAGCTATCTTATTAATGCTTTACATTTACTTGCAAGCAAAAGAGAAACTAGACTTCCTAGAAAACATGGTAATATACCTCTATAAGTTTGTTTGATTAATAATTATTAAGGAGTTATTAAAAATGGAACATAATGCGGCTATTGCCATATTTGGTATAATGTCTGTTTTGATTGTTGCTTTAGTTTTCTATATATTGTCTATAATTTTGGGTATGATTTTCAAAACTAGAAATATAAAGAAAGAAGAAGAAATCATTAAAGTAGTAGAAGAAAGCAAAACTAAAGAAGAAGATTTACTTGATGATACTGAACTTGTAGCAGTAATTACAGCTTCAATATCAGCTTATACAGGTATGTCTAATAATAAATTCATTATTACATCTATAAAAGAATCTAAAACTCCTATATGGGGAATGGTAGATAGAGTAAATAAAGTTAATTAAAAATAGGGAGAAATAATTATTATGATTAAACAATATAAAATAACTGTTAATGGAAAAGTATATGATGTATCAGTAGAGGAAATCAAATCTGAAAAAAGTAAGCCGGCAGCTACTGTAGTAAATACAGCAACTCCTGCTGCAGCTCCTAAACCAGCAGCTACAACTTCAGCAGCTCCTGCACCAAAAGCAGCTGTAGCTATAGATGAAAATGCTATATCAGTAAAAGCAACTATGCCTGGTACTATATTATCATTTAATGTGGCAGTTGGAGACAAAGTACAAGAAGGTCAGGTTGTAGCTATATTGGAAGCTATGAAAATGGAAAATGAAGTTACAGCTCCTGCTTCAGGTGAAGTAAAATCTATACATGTTGAAAAAGGTTCATCTGTAGTTGAAGGTCAAGTTATATTACAAATTAAGTAATATTAAGGGGTAAATATGAATAATGCTTTAGGTTTGGATTTTAACAATTTACTTACAGGTTTTTATCCGCCAACTATTGCCCAAATTATAATGATACTTTTAGGTGCATATCTTATATATATGTCCATCTATTATAAAAAGAAGCCTTTACTTCTTCTTCCTATGGGTGTTGCCATATTAGCAGCTAATATGCCGCTTCCTAAACTTACCGAAGATGTTGTAACAAGTTTTTTAGGTTTTTTGCATAGTGGGGCAGATAGCGGAGTTTATCCGGTATTGGTATTTTTTGCTGTAGGTACTATGATAGATTTAGGTCTTGTACTTGCTGACCCTAAGAACTTCTTCATAGGGGCAAGTTCACAAATAGGAATATTGATTGTATTCTATATTATGAGTTCATTAAATGTGGGTGAAGGTTTATCTGCTGCTACTTCAATTATAGGTGCTGCTGACGGTGCTTTAGCTATGTATATGAGTTCATTAATTACAGAGCCTAAATATTTTGCAGCTATTGTTATGGCAGCTTATTTATATATGGAGCTTCTTCCTATATTACAATCAACTCTTACAAAAGTTTTAACTACTTCTAAAGAAAGAAAAATTCCTATGAATTATTTAAGACAGGTATCAAGAGGCGAGAAAATTATATTTGCTGTTATTGCTATGGGGCTTTGCGGTATATTCTTAGCTAATTCATTCCCTCTTATAGCTGCACTTTTATTTGGAAGTATTTTAAGAGAATCTGATATTATAAAGAATTTCTCTATTACTTTACAAAAGTCATTAACTGGAATACTTACAATGCTTATTGGTATAGCTATAGGTTCTTCTGCTACTGCTGAATATTTCATGACATTCAATACTCTTATCATATTTGTATTTGGTTTATTGTCATTGATATTAAGCACTACTATAGGTATAGTTACTGCTAAGATTATAAATATATTATCCGGCGGTAAAGTTAATCCTATAATAGGTTCTGCAGGTTTAAGTGCTTTTCCAGTACCTGCTTGGGGAGCCCATGTTTATGGTCAGGAGAATAGTTCTTCTAACTGTTTGCTTCTTCATGCTATGGCAGTTAATATTTCTGGTATAATATCAGGTGCCGTTGTTATGGGAATACTTTTGACATTTTTTCATTAATTAAGATTATTAAATTATTTTTATAAATGAATTTTAAGCCTTGCTATTTTTTGTACAAATAGCAGGGCTTTTTTATTATATATCCCGCCCTTTATTCTTTATTATAAGTTTTTGAATTTTAATATCCATTTCTTAATTACTTAATTAGAAATTTCAGCACCCGCCCAAGTGGTGATTAACTTTAAAATTTCTTTCCCGCACGGTGAACAAAATTAACAATATAATAAAATTTTAATTACAAACAGATTTATATTTTTAGCTTCATTTTCCGTGCGGTATTTACGCTGTAAATTTAAAAAAATCTGGGTGGGCAGCTATAATAAGAGTTTAGATTTTAAAGAAGAATAATTTATAAATATCAGAAGTTATTGAAAGGGTAGAGGGTGGGCATGCAAAATAATTCTTCAATTATAAAATTAATTACATTCCCGCCCTTTATTCTTTATTAGTAACTTTATAATTTTAATATCCATTTTTTAATTTGCTTAATATAAAATTAATATTATTAACTATGTGTAAAGTTTAATTAAAACTATGTATCTCTTGAATATTTTTTATACAATTTTTAGCGTATCCATTACTAGGGTCTAATTCCAATGCTTTTTTATAATCTTTTAATGCATCTTTATATTGTGTTAAATTTTCTTTAGATACTCCTCTGTTGTAATAAATATAACTATTGTTAGGCTCTAACTCTATAGCTTTGTTATAGTCTTTAATAGCTTCAGCATACTGTTTTAAATAGTTTTCAGCATATCCTTTCATATAATAAGCATTACTATAATTAGGGTTTAATTCCAATGCCTTTTTAAAATCTTTTAATGCGTCTTTATATTGTGTTAAATTTTCTTTAGATATTCCTCTATTGTAATAAATATAGCTATTGTTAGGGTCTAACTCTATTGCTTTGTTATAGTCTTTAATAGCTTCAGTATACTGTTCTAAATAGTTTTCAGTATATCCTCTCATGTAATAAGCATCACTATAATTAGGGTCTAAGTATATAGCTTTATCATAGTCTTTAATAGCTTCAAAATGCTGTCTTAAACAATATTTAGCATTTCCCCTGTTATAATAAGCTATTGAAAAAATTGGGTCTAACTCTATTGCTTTGTCATAGTCTCTAATAGCTTCAGCATACTCATATAAATCTAAATTTATATTTCCAAATACTAAATAGATTTCAGCATTATTTCTATCTAACTCTAAAGCTGTTTCTGCATCTTTTTTTGCTTCTTCGTATTGTTTTAAGCACTCTTTTACTCTGCCTATTGCACTATAATATTTTGATTTACTATCATCTAATTCTATAGCTTTATTAAAAGACTGTACGGCTTCTTCATATTTTTCATATTTAAAATAATTTATACCCTCTGCATAATATTTTTCACTTTCACTATTGAAAATATTTTTGTTTTTTATATTTCTTATTTTTTTATTAATTTTTTCTAGTGCATTTTTAGCTTCATCATAATTAGGGTTTAATTCTAATGCCTTTTTATAATCGTATATTGCATCATTATATAGTCCAAGCTCTGCTTTTAAATCGCCTCTTTCTTTATAAATTTCAAAATCATAATTTATTTTTTGCAAATACTTATCTAGCAATTTTAAGTATTTTATATCTCTTTCACTAGCATTATTAAATTTATTTTCATCATAATAAAAACTATTAATAAAATCTGTATATGTATCAAAATTATCTTCACTTGCTTTCATTATTCTGTTTAGTTCTTCATTAAAAGCTTTTATTTTTTTATTGAAGCTGTCAAAATCAGTATAACTATCAGCATCAATACTGCTTAAAAAATTATTTATTTCTTCTATGCATTTTCTTGTTTCTACTTTTAAATCTTCTCTTACCTCTTTAAAATTATTATTTTAGCGAATTTAAAAAGAAAATGGAAAGCGGTACAAGTTTCAAAATTAATACTTACCTACAAATTAAAAAATCTAGTATGTGTTCTCACCATACTAGATTTAAAACAAAATCAACTTTTCAAAATATCGAAAATAATAACAGCAAATAAAAAGTTTTTTTACAGCTTTTTTAATATAAATCTGAGCATATCTTTTAACTATCCATCAGTTAAAAAAATAACAAATCAATACATCAGAAATTTATTTAAATCATTTGAAAACAAATCAAAAAAATATTTATGCGGAGCAGTGCTATGACTACAGAAACACCAGAAGTAAAAAGCGAATACTTAATAGCAACGTACGGCGATGCTATGCTTGACAGAGGCTTTACCTCGATACCGAACACATTAATTTATTACAGAAAAAGACTAGGACTTACTGCAAGCGAGTTTGAGTTTATAATTGCTGTAATGAGCCTTAGCTGGAGAAAAGAAAAAGAAATCAGAGACAAAGAAATCAATCCGATGACTCAGCATTATTACAGACAAAGACAGAGTCTATATGCAAAAGGGTATTTGACTTTTTCAAGTAGGAATATATATAAAAATAATATATTCAGGGGAAAAGGAACTGTATATAATTTCTCAGGATTAAAAAAAGCTATAGAGATGCTTGTTGAAGAAGACAGGGCAATACAAAATATGGATGCACCTGTAGACCAGAAATATGATGAGCCTAGCTTGTTTAATGAAGACATAAACACAGAACCTTTACAGCCTCCGAAATTAATCAAAGATGAAAAAGAAAAAAGCGAAGAAGAAAAAACTCCTGAGGAAAAAGAAGAGGATAAAAAACAGGAAGAGTTTTTAGAAAAATATAATGAGCTTCATAAAGAACTAATAGGCGTTAAAATCAATCATAAATATCATAAAATATATACTAGCTTTTTAATTGATATATTCAAAAAACGTGTGCATGATAATTTTGATGAAGCCTTGTCTATAGTAAAGTTTAATTTTTTAAAATTATCATTAAATAAAAGATACTCATTAAAACTTCAAGACTTATTAAGAATGGCTTTATGTCAAAAAAATGAAAATCCCAAAAATAGTGATAACAAAAAAAATAAAACACAGGAAGATAACAAAAAATACTCAATACCTCGAGGACTTGATAAATTAGATTTCTTATTAAATGAATTAGAAAAAGGAGGAAACATAGATGAAGCGTATGCTAAAATTGCAAATTGCGGATAGCAGTTATTGCCTGCTGAGCTATAAAAAACATTTAGAAGAATTAAAGAAAACTGCAAGAGATGGAAAAGATCCGCACTGCACAAGATGCGATGAGTTTGGATTTGTTATAGGCAGCAATCCTGATACATCTTCTAAAAAAAATCTACTTCCTATTATCTGTCATTGCGTGAGTGATGAAAAAAGTAAGCTGGAAAGGAAAATAGATGAGCTGGAAACAAAAATAAAAAAATATAATATGGTATTTAGTCAATTGGACAATGACATGACATTAAATATTTTTGCTGATAGGTTTAATAATCAAAATCTAGTAAGCAGTATAAAAAAATATTTAGACTTAGGAAGTATGAATTCTCTATATATTGAGGGAGAAAGCGGAACAGGAAAAACTACAATGCTGAAGATGTTATGGCAGATATATGCTATTAATGATATCAAAGCATTGTATATGAAAGCTTCTATTTTTGAAGATATGCATAAAAACTTATTCAATAAAAATTCTCAGGATAGAGATTTGAAATCAAGCATAGATGCAAAAATAGAGAATATAAAATTTGCTGATATTATTATGATTGATGATATTGACAGCGTGGGATTTCATTATGCTGCTGAAGGGTATTATAAATTATTTGACAAAATAAGAGAATTGGAAAAAACAGTTATTCTTACATCAAATAAAAGTTATAGCAGTTTAATGAACAGTTTAAATATAAAAACAAGGAAAGATAATATTGAGGAAATCAAAGGCAGATTAACAAGCAGATTATTAAACCTAAATATTATTGAATTAGAAATGTATAAATCTGAAATCAAATCTAATAAATTAGCATCATAAAAATAAGGAGTTCATTATGCAGTTATGCAGAAAAATTAGAAATACTGAAATTGCTATATTTTGGGATGGAAATATAACAAAAGATATAGAGTTATTTGAAAGTCTAGGATTAATAAAAATCATAGATAACTACTCAAACGGTATATATGAAAGAGAGCTATTTGTAAAAGTAGGAGAATATAAAGCTAAAGATGTTTACATAGAGGAAGAATTAAAAGAAAAATTAGAGATAAAAGATTGCGGTTATGCAAGAAGCTGTTATAAATGGCAGAATGTACAATTATTCAATTGGATTATATTCAGCGATATATATATTTTTAACGGAGCTATAGAAGATACAGAAAAAGCTAAAGCTAAAGTTGTAAGTCATCAATCTTATATAGAAAATTACAGAATGAAAAAAGTTGATTTGACTAAGCCTTTAGATTTATTTCATAAGCTAGAAGAATCAGAATTAAATTAGTTTTTATAATTAAAGTATTTTGAGCAACAATAAATAAAGGATAAGAACAATGAGAGAAGTAAACTTTATAGAAGATAAAGGCCGTTTTGGCATAACTTTTATGTCTGATGATATAGCAGAAGCCAATACTGTCATGAATGCTATACAAAGATTTATTTCAAAAATTAGTAATAAAGAAACTAAAGAAAATATTGATTTTTCTGTATGCCCTACTGGGGAATACGAAGGTACTATATGGATTT
>NZ_CALXRM010000006.1 GCF_944390845.1 uncultured Brachyspira sp. | reverse complement strand
ATTTCTAGTAATTTAAATTATAAGGAATACCTTCTTTTTTTAAAATAAAAGTGTGCAATATCTATGGCTCTTAAACATCATCTTTGAAATTTTACTCTTGTTTATTATAATCACTTATGATATAATATTTGCGTAAATTTTTTTATGTAGGTGTAATTTATGTCCCCTCAAAAAATAGATTCTAGTAAAGAAGTTCTTGCTATGAAAATATTAGCAGAATATAGTGAATTAAATAAATATATATATATAGTGCTTTTTATAGATAAATACCATAGTAAATTAATAGATATAGCTTTTGTTATTTCTGATGATCATAAGCTTCTTAGATTTTTAGAGTCTTATACTAGTTTTTTAGAGATGTATAAGCATATAAAGATTTACAATAAGCTTAATAGTTATCGTAAGACTATACTTTTTGAAAAATTTCAAAAAGTATTAGATGATATTTTTAATGATGAAAAAAATATTAATAATATGATAATATTCCAATCTAATAATAATGTAATATCTATTATTGATATATTTTCAAGCAGTTTAAATAGATTTATGGACTTTCATATAGGAACTTTTGATTTATCGAATACACTTCTTAGTTTTGAAGAAGTTTATAATGGCTTGGAAAGCATTCATAAGGAATTGGAAAATACTTCTTCTTCTCAGTTGGGATATAATGATTCTGCTAATGGAGTAGATCAAAAATCTGAATTATCAAAACAGCCTGAAGAACCAAATTACAAACTTATTAATGCTTCATTTATAGTTGACCCAATATCCGGTACATCTATAAATGATATAAGACCAGGCGATAAAGTTATGGTTAGCATAAATTCTAACACAGTTGAAGAAAATATCATTTATTTAGAGCTGAAAGGGAAAAAAGATAAATATTCTAAATATTTAGTTCCGGCAGAAGTTTTAGAAAAAACAGTTTGTGATAAATCAATAAAAATTTTGCTGAAATTAATCGATGGATATTGTGCTTTAATAGAAGAAATTGAACCTATAAAATTAAAAATTTTTAATCCTATCAAAGATGTTTATATTGAAGGTGAGGAAAATGACCCTGAAAAAGATAAAGATACTATTTTTGATAAGATTTTGTCAAGATTCAGTACTTTTAGATTAGTTATGTTTGGTTTGGGAGCTGTTATACTTTTAGTATTCTTTGCTATTGTTTATGTATTTTTCTTTCAAACTTGATTATCAAAAACTTAATTATTAAAAGTAATAAAAGATATTTGGAGTTTTTATACTATGTTTGATAAATATATATCCACACCTATAATACCTGTTGTTGTTGTTGAAACTGAAGAAGAAATAAGAAATATTGCGGAACTTTGTTTGGAATTCTTGCCTTCTATAGAGCTTACTATGAGAACTGAATATGGATATAAAGCTTTAGAAATATTGGCTAAAGATTATCCTAATCTTCAAAGAGCCGCTGCCACAGTTATTAATACAGAACAAGTTGATAGAATATTAGATTTAGGTACTGATATAATAATAAGTCCTGGATTCCAGCCTGTTATGCTTGAATATGCTAAAAAGAAAAATTATCATTATATTCCAGGTGTTGCTACTCCTTCTGAAATAGAACAATGTTTAGCTTATGGTTATAAATATCTTAAATTCTTTCATGCTGGTTTATACGGCGGAGTTGAATGGATAAAAAATGTTGCTTCTGTTTATAAACATACAGGAGTGAAATTTATGCCTCTTGGAGGTGTTAAATTAGCTGATGTTAAAGATTATTTACAGCAGCCTTTAGTTTTTGCCTGCGGAGGTTCTTGGTTATGTCCTAGAAATTTATTGCAGGAAAAAAATTGGAAAGAAATTAGAAATAGATTTAAAGAAGCATCAAAACTAATAAAAGAATTATCTAAATAAGTCTTTTTATAAATTTTATTAATAATACTATTCTTTTCTTTTTTAATTGGAGTAAATTATGAATATATTGGTATATTCAGTTTTAGATGATGAATTAGAATATTTTAAATTAATGGAAGAAAAATATAGTATTAAATTTACACTTAATAAATTTCATTTAAATTTTCAGAATGCAGATGAATCTAAACGTTATGATTCTATAATATTTAATGCAAGAGATGCTATTACAGATAAAGTACTTGATAAATTAAAAGTTAATGGTGTAAAATATATGAGTACAAGATCTGTTGGTTTTGATAATGTGGACATTGATTATGCAAATAAAATAGGTATCAAAATAGCTAATGTACCAGCATATTCTCCTAATTCTGTTAGTGAATTTACTATTCTTTCTTTATTGTCTTTGATTAGACATTATAATAATTTAATTATTAATGCTTACAATAGAAATTTTATACGTACGGGTCTTGTAGCAAAAGAGATTAGAAATTTGAATATCGGAGTTATAGGTACTGGAAGAATAGGAAGCTTGACTATAAAACATCTAAAAGGATTTTTTCCAAAAAACATATTTGTATATTCAAGAACTCAGAAAGATGAGATAAAAAAATATGCTGAGTATGTAAGTTTAGATGAATTGTATAAAAATAGCGATGTTATAATTTATCATGTTCCTTCAAATAAAGAAACAAAAAATATGATTTGTGAAGAATCTATAAAAAAAATGAAAAAAGGTGTTTATATTATTAATGTTAGTAGGGGAACTGTAGTTAATAATAAAGATTTGCTTGAAGCATTAAAAAGCGGATATGTTGGTGGTGCGGCTTTAGATGTATATTCAAATGAAATAGAATATGTAAATAAAGATATAAAAAATGAAGTATTGAAAGACAGTATTATAGAAGAATTTTTTACTATGGATAATGTAATAATAACACCTCATTCAGCATTTTATACAGATGAAGCATTATTTAATATGGTTAGTATATCAGTTAACAATATGTTAGAATTTAAAAATACTGGAAAATGTTTTAACGAAATATAATTATAATTATATATAGTAATTTTTTTCTTTTTTTAATTGACTAAGTTAGTAAAGTTATGTAAAATTATTTTAATGTTTAATAATAATTTTTTTATTGAAAATTATTATAAATTTAAGGAGTTTATTATGAAGATAACTAAAAAATATTTATCGTTTCTAGTTAGTTTAGCTATTATATTTGTAATAGTTTTTTCTTCAGTATCATGTAAAAAAAATGCTGTTGTTACTGATGATGAAGGTATTATTGTAAATCTTAGTGTAGAACCAAAGACTATAGATCCAAGTTTAAATGCTCAAATATATGGGGTAATTTATATATCTCATGTATTTGAAGGCTTAACAGTAAGGGATAAAAATAATCAAATTGTTCCAGGTGTTGCTGAATCATGGGAAATAAGTGAAGATGGAAAAACTTATACTTTCTTTCTTAGAACTAATTCAACATGGTCTGATGGAAAACCAGTAGTTGCTGAAGATTTTGTTTATAGTTGGAGAAGACAGGTTGACCCTAAAGTTGCTAGTGAGTATAGTTATCAGCATGAACCAGTAAAAAATGCTATGGCTATTACTAGGGGAGAGATGCCGGTTGAATCATTAGGTATTAAAGCTGTTGATGATCATACATTAGTTGTAGAGTTAGAAGCACCTACTGCTTATTTCTTAGAAGTAATAGCTTTTCCAACTTTTGCACCTTTAAGAAAGGATATAATAGAAAAATATGGTGATAAATGGACATTAAGCCCAGAAACTTATATAGGTAATGGGCCTTATGTTATGGCAGAACGTAATATAGATGAAAATATTATAATGGTAAAAAATGATAAATATTGGAATGCTGATACTATAATTGCCAAAAAAATAACATTTGTTCTTATGCAAAATGGAGCAGCTGCTGTTGCTGGTATAAAAGACGGTACATTACATATGGCTTATGAACCTCCTCAACAAGATATTCCAACACTTATGAATGAAGGTTTAATTCAAATTAAGCCTCTTATAGCAACATATTATTATCCTATAAATGTTACTAATGAATATTTGAAAGATCCAAGAGTAAGAAAAGCTTTATCTCTTGTTATTGATAGAAATTATATAGTAGAAAAAGTTACAAAAGGCGGACAAAAACCTGCAGGCGGTTGGGTTCCTTATGCAGTTAATGATGTAAAAGGTGATTTTAGAATTAACGGAGGTAATCTATATGATATATCAAAAGACGGATATGCTAAAAATATAGAAATAGCTAAACAGCTTTTTGCTGAAGCTGGATATCCTAATGGTGAAGGATTTCCTGTTATAGAATTTAAAACAGATCCAGGCAATCATGTTGAGATATTTGAAGCAGTACAGCAAATGTGGAAAGAACATCTTAATGTAGATTCTAGCATCACTCAAATAGATAATGCTTTATTAGGTCAAACTTTATTAGAAAAGAATTTTATGATAGGAAGACTTTATTGGTCAGCAGATTATTCTGATCCTATGTCTATGATGAGTTTATTCACTAGCTATAATACTCAAAATAATGGCGGTTATAGTAATAAAAGATATGATGATTTAATAAATACTGCTATGTCCACAGATGATAATAATATAAGAATGCAGGCTATGCATGAAGCTGAAAAAATACTTATAGAGGAAGATATGGGTGCTATACCTATATATTTCTTCACAGAACCTTTATTGGTAAATCCTAAATTAAAAGATGTAGTATATAATCCATTAGGATTCCATAAATTTTTCTATGCTTCTTTAGAAAAATAATTAATATTTTATAAATATTCCAGGCAATGTATTAACTTACATTGCCTATTTTTTTATCTAGTAATATTTGATATATATACTGTAAAAAAATATAAGTTTTTAATAAAATCTAAACTTATTTGGCATAATATCCGATTTTTTAAATGTAAAAAAAAGTTGAAAATCTTTCAATAATAATGTTAAATATATAAAATAAAAATATATAATTTTTAAGGCGGGTTTATTATTAAAAAAATAAAAAAGACCATAGTAATTATTTTTCTTGTAATAATAATGTTGTTTGCTAATTCCTGCGATACATTTGACATGTACTTAAGGAAGGCCCTTGATGGAGTTAATCTTTATGAGCTCAGTGTATTCGGGGAATCTTTAGGACGTGATATAAAAGTTGTGGAGCTTAGAGGTTTTGATGTAAACAATTTTAGAAGTAATAGAGTTTCTTATTATATAAATAGATATCAAGGCAGCTGGAAAAACTATATGCAAAAGATTATAGATAGATCCCAAATATATTTGCCTTATATCAAAGAAGTTTTTGAAGCTAAAGGTGTTCCTGAAGATTTGGCTTATTTGCCTATAATAGAAAGTGATTTTAATCCTCAGGCAGTATCACATGCCGGTGCAGCTGGTCTTTGGCAGTTTATGCCTATGACAGGTGCTATATATAATCTTAAAGTTAATTATTGGTCTGATGATAGATTTGATCCGGAACGTTCTACTAAAGCGGCAGCCGACCATTTAGTAAGGCTTGATAAAAATTTTAAATCTTGGGTAATTGCTTTAATTGCTTATAATGCAGGAGGCGGAAGAATATCCAGAGCTATTCGCGAGGTAAAAAGTAATGATTTTGAGGATTTATTAGCGGCTGGAGTATTGCCTAAAGAAACAGAAGAATATATACCAAAATATGTTGCTGCTGTTATTATTGCTAAGAACCCAGAAAAATTTGGTTTTAAAATAAATAAACCTAAAGTAGTTTTTCCTCAAGGCGATTTAGTTTATGTTGATGATGCTGCTGATTTATCTGTTATAGCCAAAATGATAGAAGTTGATACTGATGATTTAAAAGCTTTGAATCCTCATTTAGCTAGAGGTGTAACTCCTCCTGGTATGGTTAGATATCCTCTTAGAATACCTGAAGGAAAAGGTGACTTATTTAATGAAACTTTTGGTAAGATACCAGCAAGTGAAAGAGTAACTTTCAGACGTCATGAAGTAAAAATGAATGAAACACTTTCACATTTATCTAAATTTTATGGTGTTCCTATTAATGCTATAGTAGAAATAAACAAATTAAAATCTAAAAGTCTTAATATAGGTCAGCAAGTAATGATTCCTATTCAAGGACTTGATAATGCTAAACAAGTTGATTTAGCACAGTATGAAGAAGAACAGCAAAGAATAAGAGAGGGTAGGTTTGTTTATTTTGAATCTTTACCTCCTCCTGATTATGAATATAAAGATATAATGTATCATGTTAGATCTGGTGATACTCTTTGGATAATAGCTAGAAAATTTAACGTAGATATATCTGAAATAAAAGCTTGGAATAGATTAAATAGTAATGTGCTTTCTATTGGTATGGAAATATTTTTAAGAATACCTATAAATAAATAATATTTTTGTATATACATAAACAACTATATTTTGTCAAAATAAATTTATATTTTTGTTTTTAATATATGGGTCTTTGCCCCATACCCCACTTCTTTTGTTGCCACAAAGAAGCAAAAAGTCTAGATTAGGGCTTTAATTTAATAAATTATTTTACATATAAAACAATTTTAGTATGATTTAGTACTAATTTTTAAACTTGCACTTTTTGGTTCTTTTTCCATCTGTACGCCATACATAAAATGTACTCCCTAGGACAACGAAAAATAACCTTATATCCTCGATAAACTTGGATACGCTTCGTGAACAACGGTATTTTTAATCTAAATCTAGGTTATAACATATATTTAATACATATATTTTTAATATAAAGTTCTAGCAATTGTGTTTTTTGCGACTTTGTCAAAGTAGCTGCCACAGGCACGTTTCGTAAAATTGCAAGGATAAAATTGTACTAAACTTCATTAGGTCGTAAAAGAACTGTGGTGTACGAAGTACACAGAGCTGTACGCTGTGTGCAAAGCCACCACAAATAATAAAATTGAAAAAACTAAAATTGACAAAGTATATTTGTTTAGGTATATCTAATATATTGGAATTATATATTTTTAGCAAATTATATAAATAAAAATGGAACTATTTTTCAGTGCATAAAGTAATTCCATTTTATAAATAATAAAATATTATTTAATGTTATTTATTTATCTTTTCCTGTTAAAGCTTCTACTATGTTTACTAGATTGGAAATAGATCTATTAAAGTAAACCAATACATCTCCATATAAGTGAGCATTTAAAGCAGGTATCAATGATTTATCAACATTATCATAATGTCTTTCTCTAGCTTCGTAATAGAAAGCTTTTATTTCATGATACTTTTGCATAGCTTCATCATAAGTTTTTTCTTTATTTAAAGAATAATATTGAAGTATTAATTCAGATAAATAATCTATGAATTCTTTATTATTGTGAATCATTTTTAATATATCTTCTTTTTGTGTTTCACTAAATAATGTTTTCTTTTCATTTCCTTTGATAATAGCTTTTCCTAAGTCTTTTAGATTATCACCTAAATTTTCATAATATGTACTAATATTTATTAATGAAGCAATGTTTGCTGAATTTAATGTATTTTTTCCAAGCAATTTTAATAGGAAAGAGTGTATTTCCTGATCTGTATTATCAAGCATTTTTTCATGATCTCTAATTTTTGTAAGAAGTCTTTCACTAGGATTATCAAATAATTGTTCTATTCTAGCTAACATTTTTTGAGCTATTTCACCCATATAAGTAACTTCTTTTCTAACTTCTATTTCAGCAGAAACAGGCATATTAAGTAATTTATCTGAAAGTATGCTAACATGTTTTTCATCTTCTTTTTCTTTAATGATAAGACAAACTATTTTTTCTAATTTTTCTGTTAAGAAATAGAATACTACAACGTTTATAATATTAAATATACTGTGAGCAGCGGCTATATAGAATGATATATTAACGTATTTATTGTCTACTACAAGATTAGGATCTCCTATATTTATAAAACCAACTATTATATCAACTAATTTAATATAATATGGGAATAGGAAGAACATATATATAACACCGAATATGTTAAATAAACAGTGAACTAAAGCAGCTCTTTTAGCATTGGTAGAAGCACCTAAAGTAGCCAAAACAGCAGTAATTGTTGTACCTATGTTTTGACCTAATATCAAAGCTACGCCAGTAGGATAATCTATTAAACCAACAGTAGCTAATGATATAGTAACACCTAATGCAGCACTACTTGATTGTATTATGGCAGTAACTATCATACCAATCATTACACATAAGAATCTGCCGTACATAGTATTGGCATTTGCCATTAGGAATACTTTTTCAAAATCTTCAGAACCTCTTACACCTTCAAAAGCCATTTTCATAAGTATAAGACCATAGAATATCATACCAAAGCCCATTAATATTTCACCGAAGAATCTCAATCTTCTATTTTCTGAGCCGAATATTACTATAATTGAACCTATACCAAGAGAAGGTAAAGCTAATACATCTATATTTAAAGATATTATCCAACCAGTAACAGTAGTACCTATATTGGCACCAAGTATTATATTAATAGCTTGAGATAAGGTTAAGATATTAGCATTTACAAAGCTAACAGTCATAACTGTAACAGCACTACTTGATTGAACTATTGCTGTTATTAAGAAACCTAGAGATATACCTAATATTTTATTTTGAGTTACCTTATGAAGTATATCTTTTAAGGCATTTTCAGTACTTTCTTGAAGCCCATCAGAGAATACTTTAAGACCATACATAAAAAGTCCGAAACCACCGATTAAGGAAAAAGCTAGGTTTAATAACATGTTACATATCCTATTATTTTTATTGAACTAGGCGTTTTTTAGAATATCACAAATAGACAAAAAGTCAATAAAAATAAATTATTATGTTAATTAATTTGTGATGTTTTTATCGTTTTATGTGAATTTTATTTATAATATTCTGAAATTATTAATAATTCTATTTTTTATCAATATATTGGTTTATATTATTTTTTTAGTTTTCTGCCTTCTTTATCAGTAAACTTATCTAATAGTATCATTACAATATCTATAATATACCATATACCAAAACCGCCTGCTGTTAACCAATATAATATACCTGTCCATATTTTTCCTACATAAAATCTGTGAAAAGGTAAAAATATTGCTAAAAGTAATGTAACAATCCAGCTTCTATCTGATACTTCCATCTTCATTTCCTTCTAATTGAATTTTGCTACATTATATACTAATATGAAATAAAATAAAGAGTTTATGTAGTTTTATTATAAATAATATGGCTTTTTTACTAAATTTATTTGATAATTATTAATTTTTAATTATATACTTATTAAATAGTATAAATGTTATAGTATGTTATTTCCTTTTAGAAATTTTATTATAAATAAGATATTATTAATAGTTTTTAAAATAGTTTATAAATTGTTTTATTGGAAAGTAATGTATTGATTTCATATATTTACATTTTTATGTTTTATGTTATAAAATAATGTTATATGTTTTGTTGTATTTGGAGGATATGGTATGGGATTATTAAGCAGTGAAGACATTGAAACTTTAAAATCATTTCATACTGGTAATGGCGGATATTTCTATAAGATGCTTAATTATTTGGAAGAATTTATTGAAAATGGCGTTAAAGAAAATAAATTCACATTAGAAGAAGCCAGAGAGGATTTGGATATAGCATTGTGGTATTCTTATGCATGTAATAATATAGATAATTATGAGCATTATTATATGTCAAAAGAATTTATGAAATATTCTGAGAAGAATGCTAAAGGATGCGGTACTTGGTATTATAGATATGCATGTGCTCTTATATACTGCGGTAAATTGGAAGAAGCTTTGAAATATGCGGAACAGGGTGTTGTTGAAGAACCAACTTATCCTTGGGGCTGGTTGGAACTTGCTAAATTAAGACTTCATTTTGGAAATAAAGAAGGTGCTGTTGAAGCTAATAATAAGGGACTTGAATTAGTTCCAGGTGATTATGAGTTTTTAAGACAGGCTGAAGAAATAGAAAATTATTATTCAATAGAAGCTTTAGAATATCATTATATTAATGAAGACAGCGATAAAAATTTACTTAAAGGTCTTGATTACGGTGAAGATAAATTAAATGCTATAGCTTATATATTATGTGATGAAGATAAATTAAATGCTATTAAAGATATCATTAAACCAATAAATTGGGAAGCTGATAATCCTTATTGTACTTTTAAGTTTTATGTTGGTGATGATTTGGTAGACGGTGTATTTTCAATGAATGAAGCTGCTATATCAAAATTAGATAAAGAGTTAATAAAAAAATCTATAGAAGAATTAGAAGAAGTAAAAAATAAAATAAAAGAAGAAGAAAATTCAAAATTAGTATTTGTTAGATTTAAGATTGATTATACTATTGAAGCAGAATTCAAAAATGAAGAAACAGATAAAGTTTTTTCAATTAGAAAAATGTTTAATAAAGATTCTGAATATAAAAAAGTTGCTGATGAAATTTTTGATTCTTATGGTATGCCTTTAGAGCCTTATTTGGAAGAGCTGCCTAATATTGTGACTTTGTATAAAAATGAAGATGGTTCTCTATATTATGCTGAATGCTGGATAGATGAAGGAACTATAGTAAAGCATACAGGAATGGTTGGAAATAAAGGCGAAGTGCAGGAATATGAATGTGAGAATGCAAGAGAATACAAAAAGTTTTTAGATGATTTTTATAAAGAATTTTCTGATTATAATAAACTTTCTAATGAAGATTGTTATTATTTAGTTTTACAATTTGAGATAGAACCTTTTGAAAATGAATTGCCTGAGAAATATAACAATGCTATAAATAATATAGGAAACATTTTGAATTCGGTTTTGAATTGGAATGGAGTTGGTCTTTTAAATTCTTGGAATGCAGGTGAAACAGAAAATATAAAAGGAAAATATGTTATTAATTTCTTTTCTATAGTTGTAGATACTGATATAGCATTCAGACTTATATTAAATGAAGTTATAGAAGAGGTTAGAGATGATATAGATTGTTCTCATATAAAAATAGCATCTGTTCCTTATGACAATAGTGAAGAAGATTTTACTTTAATATATTCATCAGATTCTAGTACTGATTTCTCTATTTGATTTTGATGATATAAAAACGTTAAAGTATAAAATTTTTTGTTATTGTTATTTAGTTTATATATACCTAAACAACTATACTTTGTCAAAAATAATTTTTTTAAATTTTAAATATATGCAGGCTTTGCCCACTGCGAAGCACACAACGTGCAGGTTTGCGTACTTCGTAACACCCCAGTTCTTTTGCGACCGTAGGGAGTGCCTGTGGTATTGCCACAAAGAAGCAGGCACAGCCCGCCTTCAGCGAAGGACTATATTTTAGCTCAAATTAATAACCTATCTTACATGTAAAACATTTTTAGTATGATTTAGTACTAATTTTATAATTGCACTTTCGCGAAGCGTATCCGAGCTTGTCGAGGATATAAGCAACTTTGACGAAGTCCGCAGAGCGTGTGCGGAAAAAAGTTGATAATATATTTACAAAATATAAAAATTGACAAAATATAGTTGTTTAGGTATATATAAGTAATACTAATTATTTTTTACGCTTTCCATTAGGATTTTTAGAAGTTACATTTTTATGCACTGATTTTTTAGCAGGCTTTAATTGTTTAAGCTGATTTATTTTTTCTCTTATTTCAATAGCCTTTTCAAATTCTAAACTATCAGAAGCTCTTTTCATCTCTTTTTCAAGCTCTTTTATATAGTCATCGCTTTGCTGTTCAGGGTCTATTCTTACTCTTTCATTGAAGCGTCTGAAATCGAAATGAAGTTCATAAGAAGTTTCAACTTTTTCTTCACGTTCAATGATATCTTGAATTTTTTTGATAATTGTTTTTGGAGTGATATTATGTTCTTTATTATACTCCATCTGTATTTTTCTTCTTCTTTCAGTTTCTTCTATAGCAACTTTCATAGCATCGTTTATACTGTCAGCAAACATTATAACTCTGCCGTTAGCATTTCTTGCAGCACGTCCTATAGTCTGTATTAGGGTAGTTGTATTTCTTAAAAATCCTGTTTTATCGGCATCAAGTATTAATATGAGCGATACTTCAGGAACGTCAAGTCCTTCTCTTAAAAGGTTAATCCCCACAAGTACATCGAAAGCACCGAGCCTTAAATCCCTTATTATTTCAACACGTTCTACAGTTTGAATGTCAGAATGAAGATAACGAGTTCTTACTCCATTTTCATTTAAATATTTTGTAAGGTCTTCAGCCATTTTTTTTGTAAGTGTGGTTATGAATATTCTTTCATTGTTTGATACAGTTTTCTTTATTTCTTCAAGTATTCTGTCTATCTGTCCGTCAATAGGGTATACTTCAATTATAGGATCAAGCAATCCAGTAGGACGAATAATCTGTTCTACAACTTGACTGCTTTTCTTTAATTCGTATTCTGCCGGTGTGGCACTTATGTATATTGTATCATGAGTAAGTTTTTCGAATTCTTCAAAGTATAAAGGTCTGTTATCAAGAGCAGAAGGAAGTCTGAAACCGTACTTTACTAAAGTTTCTTTTCTGCTTCTGTCTCCGAAAAACATTCCTCTAATCTGCGGAACGCTTACATGCGATTCATCTATTATTGTTAAAAAATCATCTGGAAAATAGTCTATTAAACAAGCAGGTCTGTCGCCTTCTTTACGTCCTGATAATGGTCTTGAGTAGTTTTCTATTCCGGCACAGTATCCTACTTCTCTAAGCATTTCTAAATCATATTTTGTTCTTCCGTATATACGTTCTGCTTCTACTAATTTTCCTTCGGATTTGAATTTATTATATTGTTCTTCAAGTTCTTCTTCTATCAATTTTATTCCTGCTGCTAATTTGTCGCCTCCTGTAACGAAGTGTTTAGCAGGATATATAACAACTCTTTCCTGTTCTGATAATTTTTGTCTTGTAATAGGATTAATTTTAATTATTCTTTCAACAGTATCACCGAAGAATTCTACTCTTATAACCTCATCAGAATAGGCACTCATTATTTCTATAGTATCGCCTATTACTTTGAATCTTGCCCTTTCTAGTACATCTTTAACTCGTTCATATTGTATTGAAACTAACTTTTCAATTATTTCATCTCTGTCGTATTCTCCGTCTTTTTCTATAGCAATGTATAATTTTCTATAATCTTCAGGAGAACCCAAACCATATATACATGAAACAGAGGCAACTATTATAACATCACGTCTTTCAAGAAGCGAAGTAGTAGCTTTAAGTCTTAATCTGTCAATTTCATCATTAACGGAAGCATCTTTATCAATATATAAATCTTTTGCAGGGACATAAGCTTCAGGCTGATAATAATCATAATATGAAACGAAATATTCAACGGCATTATTTGGAAAAAAGTCTTTTAATTCTCTGTAAAGCTGAGCCGCCAAAGTTTTATTATGCGACATTACAAGTGTAGGGCGATTAGCTTTTTCTATAACATTAGCTATAGTAAATGTTTTTCCGCTAGCAGTAACTCCAAGAAGAGTTTGATATTTATTTTTATTTTCAAGCCCTTTAACTAAGGAGTCTATTGCAGTTACTTGATCCCCTGAAGGCTTGAAATTTGATTCTAATTTAAAATTCATGAAAATTATTATACTATATTTTTTATAATTAGTAAATTAATTGAAAAGTTTTTTTATTTTATTTTTGAAAACGGTTAATTCTCTATATATATTTATATAATATGGATTAAAATTTAAATCTATATTATTTGCAAGTTTTTTCATATACGGTTTTGTCCAAACAAGAAAATGTAATGAATGGAATCTTATTTTTTTATTTATTCCGTCTTTACTATAATTGCAAAATGGAATGTCATTTTCAAAGTATATTTTTTTCATTTCATATTTATCTTTCTTTAACATTTCAAAATTCGGACTTCCATAAAGAATTGCAAAATCAAATATTGAATCATTTTCTATTTCGGATAGGTTGCCAACTTGAAAATTTGTTTGTGAAAAAAATTCTCTTGAAATGTCCATATCAGATATGCTTCCAGCAACACCATTATTTAGTCTGTTTGGATCATCATAGTACATACTTTTTAATTTATTTATTTCTTTTTCATCAGTATATTTAAATAATAGATATTTTGAAAATTCCTCTAAAACTTTTATATTTCTTATATACATAGTTAGAGCTAATTTATTTGCTAAAGATATATCATACTTAACAAATGGTTTTAAGACTTCATTTAAATCGGAAAATAATAATACATCACTGTCAATATGAAAGCATTCGTTTATATTATATTCTTTCATAAAGTCTTTTAATATAATCCATCTTTGCATACAAAACATTTCATAATTCGGATCACTTTTACCTAAATGTATATATTTATTTTTGAATGTTATAGCTTCTTCTTTAGTAACTTTTTTTATATCAACAAATGTGGAATATTGAGAATATTCTTTATATTCTCTATCAGATATCAAAAATATACTGGCATTTTTATTTGTTGTTTTTAGTTTTTTTAATGTGTAAACTAAATATTTAGCAAATCCTGTATGTATTATAACTATATTCATCATAATACATACCTTTTATTTTTATATGAGGATAAATTTTTTTTGTTAGATATAAAAAAGAAGTTATTATAATTATTATTTAACTGTAGACTGTAGACTGTAGACTGTAGACTGTAGACTGTAGACTGTAGACTGTAGACTTAATTAACTTCATATCAAAGATTATATAATATTATAATAATTAGTCAAGATGAAAAATATAGTTAATAAAAATTAACTGTTCTTGTTAACACTACGGTTTTATTGTCAAAATCTGTAACTTCTGCTTTGAATGTATATTTTCCTCTTTTAGGAGTAAAGACACCGCCTCTATAGAAATGTGAATCTACACCATATACTTCTTCAAAAGTATAATTTGGGGATATATAATATACATTATCCCTTTTTATAAAATATGTGAAATCATAATCTCTTACTAATTCATTATTCATAAATATTTTTACTCTTTTAAGCCCCATAGGTATGCTTCCAAGTAAGTCATAAGCTTTTACGAATAATTTTATTTCTCCGTTGTAACTCATAGGCATTTTGTCTTTTATTTGTATAAGTCTGTTTTCAGTTCTCAAATAAATTCCATGTATTAATGGTGCCTGAGTTGAACCTTTACTTATAGATAAATATTCTAAAGGGTCTACTACTAATCCTTCTTTCATATTTTCTATTGTTAAATGTAAATGTGCTCCTCCAGATCTTCCGCTGTTTCCTGTAAGAGCAATAACATTTTTTTCTGTTACTTTAGCATAGGATTTTTCTATAGTACCTGGTTCTATATGATAATAATAGCTTCTTAAATTATCAGGGTGTTCTATCATAACCACATTTCCAACACCATAAAGAGGTCTTGTAGGGTCTTCTTCTTCATCTATATAATAAACTATTTCTCCGTCTTTAACAGGATATATTTCCATTCTATTTCCGCCGAAATCTACTCCGTTATGAAAGTGGTCTGTTCTGAATTCTCCGAATGTACTTGTTATTCTAATTCTATTAGGGTCTACAGGTACTCTTGCAAATAAAAATGATGATATTATAAATAATAGTAATATATATTTTTTCATAGTTTAACCCTCTTGTATGTATAAATCATTTTGTCGCTTACAATCATATATTCATTTTCTAAATTAGATATATCAAGATTGTATACCCAGCCATCTAAATATTTTTCAAAAACAATCTCTTTTAAATTATTGTCATATATCAATACAACACTTTTAGCATCTTTTGAAACACTCATAATTGTAGAATTAGTTTCACTATTTAATTTCATATTGATAGCATTCTGCATATTATATTTTTCCAAATTAATTCTGTCAATTTCTTTTCCCTTATTCAAAGTGTATAATACAATATCTCTGTCAGCAAGCATATAGGCAAACATAGATTTTTCACTTACATAACTAGATACATGGCGTCTTCTATTAAGTCCAGTATCCAAGTACCACATAGTGCTTCCATTAGCATCATAAAGAGTCATATATTCAGGTCTTATTCCGCTAACAGATAAAGCAAAACTTCCATATTCACTTATAGCAACTGATTTTACTATATTTATTTCGCTTAATATAGTGGATATTGCAAAACTTAAATTTCCGTTTCTGTTTATATATGCGATATCGCCGCTTGAAAATCCAGCTATATAATCTCCTGTGTTAAGGGCAAAAGCTCCGTCAGTAATAATTTCTCCGTATTGAATATGTTTGCTTAATGGGTTATTGTTAAAGTCAAACATTTGTATCTTTGAATTATCGCTTGAGTGATATACTATTCTTTCAGCATAAGGTGCCATTTCCGGATATATAGAAGTATTAGTACGCCATATAATAATTCCCATATTATTATAAGCATCTATATAATTACCGTATCTTTTGTATATGATGAAATTTTGATTATTGGCACTTGCTAATTCTCCTTTCATTAAATTTGTACTGTAAATTGTATCTCCATTAAAGTCAAAGTAATGTACTATTCCTTCCGGCTTTGTGAAAAAATTATGTTTGAATATGCCGTCAATATTGAAATTATCATCATGAGAAGGAGGTTCAATAGATGTAGTTTCTTTATGCCAAACATTTACAGTATTATATTCTTCATTTAATCTGTTTGTACCAAAAAAGAATATAAATAAAATTATTAAAACAACAGCAGTTATAATAGTTAAATATCTAATAAATAAAGGTTCTATTTTATGTATATTTTCTAATTCTATTATTGATTTTTCTCTTATCTGCATTACTATTTTATACTCTCTTTATAATAAAAAAATGAATATATGAATTATTTTATTTGTGTGAGAACTTTTGTATTAAAAGAAACAGGCTTTTCTAAAATACTTAAAGGATCGAAAGTCATATTTCCAGCTCTCATTTCCCAGTGACAATGAGGACCAGTAGACATTCCAGTAGAACCTATTAATCCTATAACTTCACCTTTTTTTACATACTGTCCTTCTTTTGCTATTAATTTAGACATATGGAAATATGAACTATATACACCTTCGCCATGATCTATAACAACACAATTTCCTCTTACGAATAATTCTCTTGATACTCTTACAACTCCGTTATTTGCTGCTATTATTGGAGTGCCGTTTGTATTTGCTATATCAAAGCCTTGATGATATCTGGCATAGTCTTTAGTGTATCCTCTAAAAGCACCAAATCCAGAAGAATATCTTCCTTGAGAAGGCATTATATAAACTTTATCAGCATAATTTGTTGGTGTGTAGCTTATATATACATTACCGTTTAATAATTCTTTTTCTTCTCTAGATTTTTTAGGGTTACTTATTATATTTTTCATTGTTGCAGTAACGCCTGGAATTTGTTTTGGTTTTGGAGGTGGCGGAGTAAAGTCTAATTTTATATCTATTGATACTTTAAGAAGTGTTTTATCTTTTAATTCTATATCTGATACGAATTTATATTTTTCATCTTGTGCACCTACATATATTCCAAATATGCTTTTATATACTTTCATGTTTCTGTCAGCATTTTTTACTTCAAAGAATTTTACTATAGGTCTTGCACTGCCAAGAAGTTTAGAATTTTCTATTTTTATTTCATCTTTAGAAGCTATAAATATTGTTGATACTTTTCCGGCATAAAAAGGAAATGGATCAGCATATATTTTTATATCTTCATCATAATTTTGAAAATCTTTTAAAGATTGAAAATTTTTATCTTTTATATATAAAGCTCCGTTTATAAGTTCTACTTCATTAGTATTGATTTTTACCTTAGTGTTTGGAGCAATGTAGTAATATTTATCATCTATATTTATTTCAATAAAAGCATTCTTCTTTGTTTCTAATATATCTTTATCATATCCCTTATCTGATGAATTAAGATTAACGGTTTTTCCATCTCTAGTGATTGTTATATTTCCTGAATACTGAAAATTATAATCGGCGTATAAAGATATAGAAACTAAAAATATAATTGTAATAATATATTTCATAAAACTCCCTCTATTATATTTTATGTAATTATACTTTATTAAAATAAAGAATATTTTTTGTGTATATATTAAATCATTTTTTATATGATGCTTGATCTAATTTCAATAAATGATCTTTAATATCCCTATTAGTAGGAGCAAGTTCAAAGGCTTTAGTTAAGAATTCTTTAGCATGCTCTAAATCATTTTTTTTGAGGAAAGCCCAGCCTAGAGAATCTAAATATGCAGGATTATTAGGGTCTATTGATACAGCTTTTTTTATTTCTTCTATACCTTCATCAATGTTGGTTTCTGTATCTGCCAAAATAAATCCTAATGAGTTTCTTGCATTTGCACTTTTAGGGTCAAGATTAACAGCTTTTTTCAAATGTTCTATAGCTTTTCTTATGTTTCCTTTTTTATAATATACATATCCTAAAGCAGCATGTATTTGAGTATTTTCAACTCCAGATGATAAGGCATCAATTAATTCAAATTCTGCAAGGTCATACATTTCTTTTACAGCATAAATATATCCAACTATTATATGAGCCTGCATAAGTCTTAAAGGGTTGTCTAAGCGTCTCATTATTTTATCAAATACTTGTAGAGTATTATCGTAATCTTGAATTTGTGCATAGGCTAATGCTAAATGATATCCAGATTCAACATCATTTCTTTCTGAGAATATTTTTTCTAATGAGTCTATTGCCTCTTTATAGTTTTCATTTCTAAAAAATTTTATACCATCTTCTAATTTGCTTCTGCTAGAGCCTATACTCATATATACTCCTACTATATATTTGATTTAGATATTGTATATTTATAATATAAAAATCTCAATATATTTTAAATAAAACTTCTATAAAAAAATTATGTAAAGTTATTAATATTTTTTTTATTTATTTTTTATCAATATTATTAATATGTAAATTTTGACATTTCTATTGCTATATATTTTGTATTTTCAGCAATATAATTAATAGTTTCATTATCACATATATCGGCTAAATCATACTTAGAACCATTAACAGAAAAGTCATTTAATATATTTATAAATAATTCTATATCTTCTTTATCAGCATTTATTGATATATATTTATCTTTTTCAGAATTACTATATAAATCTTTTAAATATATTTTTTTGTTATGAATACATTCTAAAATTAATACTGATAAATCTAATATTAAATCTATTACTATATCTATATTATGTTCAATACCATTACAAACATATTTTATATCTTTACTTTCTCTAAAAGAATCAACTTCTATTTGAGAATATTCATTGTATATATTAAAGTCAGTAAATATTTGCTTAACGCTATATTGAGTATCATCATTTTCATTAAAATAATCTAATAATACTAATGAGTCATCACAGTCGCCGAAATATTCTCCCCATAACTTATCTATATACATATTATTCCTTTTGTTATAAGTAATTTTAACGCCTATATTATATAAGAAATATATTATTTGTAAAGTTAATTAATGTATAAATATAATTCAATTTTATTTAATTAAATAAAAATATCTTTAATTTATAACTTGAGTATGTAAATATTAAATAGTATTGCAGATTAAAATTGGTATTTTCTTATTAAATTAAATTGTTAACATATTGACTTTTTATTTGTTTTAGTATAAGATTACTACATCTAAAAATATGGCGGCGTCGCCAAGTGGTAAGGCAGGAGTCTGCAAAACTCTTATCATCGGTTCAAATCCGTTCGCCGCCTCATTTTCTAATTATGAATGAAATTCGAATAAAAAAGTTATATTTATTTCTCGTATGTTTTGTTATAGTAACTATTGCTATTCTTTTCAGACTTTTTAATCTTACAGTTAAAGACAGAAAATCATTAAGTTCATTAGACGGTTTAGATAAACCAAGAGGAACTATATATGATTCAAAAATGCATCCTCTAACTATTAATATACCAGCTTATACAATTTATCTTGATACTGAATCTGTTTCTTTAGATGGTAATGAAGATACTGATATTAATGAAGCTTATACAAAGATTTTTAGTATTATTGGTATTACTAAAGAAAAATTTACAGATTTGCTTTCTACAAAAAGAAGAACTATAAGACTAGCCCAAAATATTAATTTGGATTCATATAAAAAAATAAAAGAAATAAAAGATAAATATACTGTAAGAAGTATTTATGGAATAGAAAGTTATAAAAGATTTTATCCTTATAAAGATGTTTTTGCTCATGTTATAGGTTATATGAATAGAACTGAAACAGAAGGTTATGCAGGTCTTGAGGCAACTTATGAAGCAATACTTTCTTCAGAGAATGATAATCCTAAGGATATAGTATTAACTTTAGACAGAGATGTTCAAAATATAGTACGTAATGAAGTATTGAAAACAGTTGCTGAGAAATCTCCTCAATCTGTTACAGTTATAGTATCAGATGTAAATACTGGGGCAATAATAGCTAATTATTCTTATCCTTCTTTTGATCCTAATAATCCTTTTGTTTATGTTAATAATGAAAGAATGGACAGAAGTATAATGAGTACTATATATCCGGGAAGTACTATGAAAATATTTGCAGAACTTGCCGCAATAGAGCAGGGAGTTGTAAATAGCGATGAGGTATTTCATTGTAAAGGATATTATGATTACAGCAGACAGACACGCATACACTGTGATTATCCTCATGGAGATGTAGCTTTCAATGATATATTAAAATACAGTTGTAACTATGCTATTGTTACTATAGCAGAAAGAATAGACAAGCAATTTTTTTATGATTATTTAAAGAGATTTGGTTTCGGAGAGCCTACAGGTGTCGGACCTTATAAAAATGAATGGAGCGGAATATATCACCCATTAAATAAATGGCATAGATTTTCAAGAGGTTATTTAGCTATAGGTTACGATTTGAGTGTTACTCCTATGCAGATAGCTGCTTCTTATTTACCATTATTGAATGGCGGTTGGAAAGTTCCTATGCATGTAGTTGATTCATTATACGATGGAATAGAAAAAATAAGCGTTACAAATAGATTGAAAAAAACTAGAATTATTGATGAACAGTACTCGCAAATAGCAAGGGTTCTTCTTAGAAAAGGTGTTGAGTCTGGTTCTACAGGACATAGGGCTAATTTGCTTAATATAGATGTTGTAGGAAAAACTGGTACTGCTATAACAGAAGTTTATAGGGGAAATGACAGCGATAAGCCGGAAAAATATTATCAGTCCATATTTGTTGGAGGCTTTCCTCTTGAAGATCCTAAAATATCAATACTTGTTTTGCTTGATGACCCTTTAGGTTCTGGAAGCAGAGCAGCTGGAAGAGTAGCAGCTCCTCTTTTTGCTAAAATTGCTAATCAAATTATACCTTATTTGGGATTGGTTGACGGAGAAATATACTCAATAAATACAAATGACTTTTTATCTTTAGTTCCTGCACCTAGTAATACTACTAATAATATAATGCCTAATATAACAGGTCTTTCTTTAAGAGATGCTTTGAATAATATATCTTATATTGTATCTAATAATAATGCTAAAATAGCTATACAGGGTGAAGGATATGTGTCTGAATTTTCTCCTCAGGCTGGAACTTCTATAACAAATAATTCTGTGATAAGATTATTATTAAAAGCACCATTAAGTGAATGATAATTATTATTTTTTTGGAGTTTTTTTTATGAATAATATACTTAATTTCGGTGAACTTTTATATGATGTATATGATAATGTTTCAGTGATAGGAGGGGCACCTTTTAATTACTCATTACAGTTATCAAGACTTATAGATAACGGAGATAAGTTAAGATTTATTACAGCATTAGGTAATGATGATTATTCAAAAGATGCTATTAATTTTATAAATAATGAGAATATAGATTCTTCATTAATTGAAATATTAGATAATTATGAAACAGGTAAAGCTACTGTATTTCTTAATGAGAAAAAAGTTCCTGATTATATAATACATGAAAATGTTGCTTGGGATAATATAGAATATAATGAAAATATTGAAAAAGCTTTAGAAGAAAAGTATGATATGTTCTATTTTAATATACTTTCTCAAAGAAATGAAAAATCATACAGTACATTGAAAAAAATATTTAAAAACATAGATTCTAAATATAAAGTATGCGATGTTACTTTTAGAAAGAATTACTATACAAAAGATAAAATAAAAGAGTCTTTAGAATTTGTTAATATATTAAAAATTAATGATGACGAGCTTGCTGTTATAAAAGAGCTTTTCTATCCTTCTTTAGAAAATGATAATGAAACTTTATTAAAAGCAATTAACAAAGATTTTAATATTGATTATATATTTCTTACTCTTGGGGCAAAAGGAGCAAGCGTATTACATAATGATGAATATATATTTAATCCATCAAATAAAGTAAATGTTATTGATACAGTTGGGGCCGGAGATAGTTTCTGTGCTGCTTTGAGCTATGCTATACTTAAAAATCTTGATGTAAATAATGTATTAAAATTTGCTTCAAGTGTTTCAGAAGAAATGGTGCAGGTAAAAGGCGGTACTGCAAAATATGATACTAAAAAAGTTAAATCTAAATTCGGTTTATAATATTTAGGTTCTTCCAGTATAATATTTGAACTTTTCTTTAGTTAGAAATCTTAAAGAGGTGAATTTACCTGTATATTGTTCATTAGTTATGATAGTCCATCTTATATTATCATAGAATTCTTGCAGGTTATTTTGCAGCATGTTATCTATATATGCAGATGGATATTTTGAAATATATTGGTAGATTTGCCTATTTATTAATAAAGTTATGAATTTTTTAGGCGGAGTATTATAGGCAAGTAATGCTTTTTGTATTCTAATGTTTTGATTTATAGACATTTTTTCTTCTTGAGTTTTTGCCTCTTTTTCTCTTTTTTCTAAGTCAGTTAATGTCTTTTGAATATTATATATATTATTACTATATATGCTTTTACCTTCATCAGTAAAAATATAATTAGCATCTATATAAAAAGTATATTCTTTATTGTCTGATGATAAAAGTTTATCAAATTTTTCTATTATTCTAAATTTAATATTTAGATTATAATTAAATGTATTTTGCGAATATAGTAAAATACTAGGTAAAATTAATAATAACAATGTAAAATATTTTATCATATACTATTATTCGGAATTATTTTTTTATTATTTTGGGATAGATGATAATAATCTCATAAAATCTTTATCATTTGGGAACAATTTTAAAGCTTCTTCAGATATATCATTGGCATTATTATATCTTCTTTCATTATATTCAGTAACAGCATAATTGTAATATGAAACTTTCAAATTATTTCTTAATACTTTAGCATCATCACCTATATCAGCAATACCAAGTTTGTATGTTTGTATAGCATTTGGATAATCTTTTTGACTTAAATATGATGTGCCTATTGTATTATAATAATGTATTCTATTATTTTTTGTCATAGGATTTGAAGGATCAAATGCAAATGCTTCTCCTAATGTTTTATATGCTGCTTCATAATTATTTCTTTTTAAATAATCTAAAGCTAATCTATTATAAGCATTAACTAGATTATTATTATACATTTTTGTATTTGGTGATAGATAATAAGCTTTTTTGGCCATTACTAATTGTTTTTCCAAATCTTTTTCAATTTTTTTTAATGATATGGAATTAGGGTATAAAGTTGCTATTAAAGTAAAAATATCTACTTCATTTCTATCTCTATAATTTCCTTGAGGCACAAATGTAACTATTGTAGAATTTCCAGTATTTCTTATTTCCTTTTGTCCCGGATTAAATCCTCTTGATATAGTTGTTTCCACATCTATTTTTCCCTGATCTGTATATACTGTACAAAAAGAATGGCTAGATGTTAATACACCTGTAACTTTAAATCCGAATTCGCTATATAGTAAAGAGTATAATATACTTGAAGATAAACAATTATATTCTCCTTTATATATTAAATCTTGGAATAGGGTAGATGTTTCAAAATACTGCTTTAAAACTCCGCTGGAATATAGCCAATTTAATAATCTTTTACCAAAATCATAAGCACCTTCTTTAGTATATTGAGATAATTCTTTTTTGGCAAGATTTCTTATTTCATCTAATTTTCCTCTGAAAAAATCGAATTCATCTTTATCTGTAATACCAGATGCAATTATGAAACCATCATAATGTATTTCTAAATCATTAGTTTCACCATTATCTATTTTTGTAAAGAAGTCATATTCCAATTCAGTAAGTTCGTCTGCATCAAATCTTATTTTATCAGATGGTTTAGCATATATTATTGAATATGAAACAAATATAAGAAATAAAAGTATTTTAATATAGCTTTTCATATAACCTCTAAAGTTATAAAAATTATTCAGTTAAATTATCAAGTTCATCTCTGTATCTGGCAGCATCTTCATATCTTTCTTCTCTTACTGCCTGATCCAATAATCTTTGTAATTCTTCCTTGTTTTTTTTGCCGCTATCTTTAATACTTTGATTATTTTGATTTATATTATTATTGTTATTATTTTCTTCAGGTTCTCTCTTTAAGAAAATATTTTCACTTCCGCTTTCTTTCAATTCTTCTCTATCAAATCTTTGATATGTGAAAGGTATACTGTCTTTTACTTTCATTAAAGTATCATTTTCTTCTAATACTATTCCTGCTTTATCTACAACATGTTCTTCTATAAATATAGGAGCTCTGCATTTAAGAGAAAGAGCTATAGCATCAGAAGGTCTTGAATCAATAAATATATTTTTTCCATTATGTTCAATAACTAATTTGGCAAAGAATGTATCTATATGTACATTATCTATTATAACATTTATAAGTCTTATATTACAATTTTCAAATATACTTCCTACTATATCATGTGTAAGAGGTCTTTCAATTTTATATCCTATAAGACTTGACATTATAGACTGAGCCTCTAAATATGCTATAGATATAGGGACAACTTTATCAGACTTTTCTGGTTTTAATATAACAACAAAACCTTTATCTGTTATTGCTAAATTAAGTATTTTTGCTTCTACCACTTTATAAACCTCGTTTTTAAACCTATTACTTATATTTACTTACTATAATATTAATATATATATATTATTTGTCAAGGTAAATTTTATTTAATATTCTACTTGTCGATAATTAAAAATTATTATATTATAATATTTTACTATTTATATTGAAATATAGTTTAATAAAAGTTATAATCACTTTAAAATATAATTTATAAATATGGAATCTATGAGAAAGAAAATATTTTTTATTTTAGTATTAACAATATTTTTCACATTTAATTTGTTAGCACAGTCAACTGAAGATTTACCTCCTTTGCCTCCCGAAAATCCGGAGGTTATTCCTATGAGTGAAATACATGAAGGAATGGAAGGAGTAGGATATACCGTTATACATGGTACTAATGTACAGCCTTTTAAAGTTAGGGTATTATCTATCTTGAAAAAAAGATGGCATAATAGTGATGCTATACTTATACAGTGTGAAGGATTAAATTTAGAGCATTCAGGTACTGTAGCAGGTATGAGCGGTTCGCCTATATATTTTGATGGTAAAATAGCTGGTGCTTTAGCTTTTGGTTGGAATTATGCAAAGGATCCTATAGCCGGAGTTACTCCTATAGAAGAAATGTATAAACTATATGAAGATACTAATACCAAAGCTCCTGCCTTAGGTTTTGCTGATGATAATTCGCTTCAGACACCTCTTATATTCTCAGGTATAAGCAGCAAGGCTTTTAATGAATATTCTTCTTCATTTAAGAAAAGCGGTTTTTATCCTATGCAGGCAGGCGGTTCAGTTTCAGACACTAATCAAGCTAGTAAATTCTTGTTTGGTGATTCTGTTGCTATAGTTATGGCTGACGGTGATGTTTCTCTTGCTGGAATAGGTACAGTTTCACATACAGATGATGAAAAATTCTTACTTTTCGGTCACTCAATGTGGTCTAAGGGAAGATTAAGAGCTCCGGTATCAAGGGCATATATAAATCATATAGTTGCATCAGTTGATTCTTCATTTAAATTGGGTGCTGCTTATTCTAATTATTTAGGATATACAGTTTATGACGGTGTATTTGGTGTTTCCGGAGTTTATGGGGAAGTACCTGAAAATACTATGGTTCCAGTAAAACTGGAAATAGAAGATCAAACATTCCTTACTAGAGATTATAATTTTAGAGTATTAAATGATCCTACATATTTTACAGATATACTTTCTATGGCTATATACAGTGCTATCAGTTCTACAGCCGGCGGAGATGAAGAAGGTGTATTCAGTATTAGTTATGAAATAGAAACTGATTATTTTGCTGAACCTTATAAAGTAACTGATAAAATATTAGCTTATTCTTCTACTGATGCTTTTAAATCAGCTATAGAACAATTAATATCTCCTATTGATTTCTTCATTTATAATAATTTCAATAGAGTAGGCATAAAATCAGTAAAATTGTCTATAAAAAGAAATAATCTTGAATATGCTTTCTTAAATGATATTACTTTAGTAGAGCCTAGAGCAGTTGCTGGTGAAACTATACATTTAAGAGTAGGTGTTACTCCTTATGGAAAGGAAAAACAATACATAGATATACCGGTTAAACTTCCTGTTAATTTGAAAACAGATGTTTACAGTATTTATGCTGCTAATGAGTATATCTATTACTATGCAGAAAAATTGTTTATGCCTAGTAAATATGAAATAAGAAGTTTAGATGATGTAATGCGTATATATGGAAAGAGTTATGATGATAGTGCTTTGAAAGTATGGCTTTATTCATCATCAAGAGGTGTTCAAATAGGAAAGGATTCATTTCCAACACTTCCTCCATCTAAATACGGTATAATGGCAAAAAATGCTACATCTGATAAAGCTGCTGTTATTACTGCTATAAATGGAAATTATAAAATGCCATGTTCTATACTTGGATTAATGAAAATAGATATAATAATTGAAGGGGCTAGAAAATATGAAAATCGCTAAGATTGTTTTTATACTGCAATTAATATTTGTATTAACTTCTGCTAATGTTTTTGGTGTTGTTACTAGAACATTATCTAGCACAAAAAGAGGTTTTTATGATAATGGTATATATGATGGAATAATGCTTACAGAACAGGGCAGTTTAACTTTAGCTCCTGTTATAGAGCAAAATGGTTCTATTAATGGAAAAGATATTTGGAAAATCTATCCTGCTAATGACGGAACTATGTTTGCTGCTATAAGCGGAACAGGTGCAGAATTATATAAAAGAGAAGCTGATTCTACGAATTTCACTTCTTTTGCTGCATTAAGTAATGAAAGTGCTTTTACTGCTGTTATTAGTGATAGTGCCGGCAATGTATATGCTGCTACTGGTCCTTATGCTAAAATTATTAAATATGACAGTCAAGGAAATGAGATTTGGAGTAAAACTTTAGATGACACTTATGTATGGGATATGAAGTTTGATAACAATGGTAATTTATTTGCTGCTGCAGGCGGTAATAATGCCAGAGTATTGAAAATTACATCTGATGGAGATATTAAAGAAATATTAAAAACAGATGAACAGCATGCTATGTCATTATATTTTGATTCTAAAAATCATAAACTTTATGTAGGAACTGCAGGCAGAGGTCTTGTATTATGCATAGATTTGGCTACTAATTTAGAAAATCCTTCTCATAAAGTAGTTTATGATACTGCTGAAAATGAAGTTTATGCTATTACTATGGATAATATAGGTAATTTATATTTCGGCACAGCTACTAGAGAACCTGCTTATTTAATGCTTCCTTCTATAATAGATGGAGATAAAAGACCTAATGAAAGTGATAAAGAATTTAGAAATTCATTATATAAAGCTGATACTAATGGAACTGTTCAAAGATTATTCTTCTTAAACCAAACATTAGTTTTAGCATTAAGCAGTGATAAAAATAATAATGTATATTTTGTTACTGGAGATACTGCTGATATATATAAGATAAATGGAAATGACGGACTTCTATCTTATATAGGCGGATTGAAAAATAAAATACTTTCTACATTTGCTGTTAATGAAGATGGACTTTATTTTGCTATATCAAAAACAGGCGAAATATACAAAATAAAACATGGATATCCAACTCAAGGAAGCTTTACAAGCGATACACTTGATTTAAAACTTTTAAGTAAATTAGGAAGTTTAAATACTATGACTACTATTCCAGATGGTGCAAATGTAACTGTTGAAGTTAGAACTGGAAATGTGGCTAGAGTAGATAATACTTGGAGTGATTTTGCTCCAGTTGATGCTAATGGAAAAGTAAATGTTCCAAACGGCCGATTCATGCAATTTAAAGTTACAATGGAAACTACTGATGAAGAATTAACACCAGTATTGAATTCTATGGATTTTACTTATGTTGAAAACAATTTAGAACCTGAAGTTTTGAATGGCGGACTTACTACTAGATATCGTCAGCAAAATGATTCTTCTGAAACTGCTAAAAGTCCTCAGCTTGAAGAAAATGAAGCTATGGTATATTGGAAAGGTTCTGATCCTAATGGTGATAAACTTATATATGATTTAGAGTATAGATTAAAAGGTGAAAAAAATTATAGAAAATTAGCTAGTAATTTAGAAACATCATATTATAAATTTAATGCTTATTTAATGCCTTCTGGTATTTATGATTTCAAAATAACTGCAAGTGATAAATATGATAACCCAGTTGGAGAGATAAAAACAAAAACTTTAGAGGTGTTTAATGTAAAATATGATAATGATCCTCCGGAAGTTCTTGATTTTAATGTTTCTGGTGATGGTGCTAATAGACGAATTACTTTCAGAGTAGAAGATAAATTATCTTTTATTAAAACTGTTAGATATTCTACTATAACAGGAGAATGGAGATATATTGTTCCAGATGATAAATTATTAGATTCTATGAATGAAACATTCTCAATTACTATAGATGAGCCTGATGCTGGTTCTGTAACTATTGAAGTAATTGATGCAGACGGTAATATTAAATATTATTCTTTTTTGATATAATTTTATAAATTAAATGTTATTGAGATAGTGAATTTATATTTACTATCTCTTTTTTATTTGTATATAATTAAATAAATAAAATATATTATCTGATATATAAAAAATGGCGGAGGTAAAATGAAGGCTATAATACTTGCAGATTCGAGAACTTTAAAACTTACTCCTTTCAGTCTTGTTAAACCAGTAGCATTATTAAAAATAAATGGGAAAACAATATTAGAAAATATGATTAATATTTTAAAAAAAGAAAACGTTGATGATATAACTGTTGTTACTGGATACAAACATGAATTATTTGATGAATACAAAACAAAATTAGGTTTTAAAAATGTAGTACATAAAGATTATTATACCAAAAATACAAGTGACTCATTAAAATTGGTTATAGATGAAATAGAAAAGGGTACAATAATACTTAATGGAGATATGTTTTTAGAGGATAACTTTTTTAAATATATTAGACCTGATATATCGCAATTCTTATCACAAAAAATAATAGATAATGCTGTTTCATTTGGTTATATATCTGATAGAAATTCAAAGCTTGTTGATATAGATGCCAATGCTACAAATGGATATGGAGATGGTATTGCTATATTAGATAATGAAGAAGATATTGAGATTTTGAAAAATGAACTTATGAATACACCTGATTATGATGCTTGGGAGTATTGCATATTAAATTCTATTGATAAAATAAATTTTTATGTTTTTGATCATGATAATCTTTATACAAGAATTAATTCTTTTGGAGATGCTTTATATCATGATAATTTACTTACACCAAAGGAATTAGCAGAGCAATGTTCTGATAATGATAGAGCAGAAAAACTTGGCGGAATTACAAATATTAATTATAAAATAAAATTCTTGGGTCAGGATAAAGTTATAAGAATACCTGGAAAAGGAACAGAATGTATAATAGATAGAAATGCTGAAAAGAAAATTTTGAATATTATATACGATAAAGATATAGTTCCTAAAAGTGAATTTTATGACAGTGATTTAAAATTAACTGATTTTTTAAAAGGATATAGAAATTTAGAATTCCATGATATAAAAAATGATTTTGATGTTGTTCTGCCTCTTATAATAGAACAGATGAAAAAATTGCATTCATTAAAACATGAGGATTTTGAATCTTTTAAAACAATTTCAATAGTTGAACAAATAAATAATTATGAAAGACTTGCAAAAATTCAATTAGTTACAAGATTAGAACATAAATTTATACTTGATTTAGCCAGAAAGATAGATAATTCACCGAAAGTATTATGTCATATGGATTTGCAGCTGCCTAATATAATGTATAATGGTAAAGATATAAAGTTTGTTGATTTTGAATATGCAGGATTTTCTTCTATTATTTGGGAGCTTGGTAATTTTACTGCAGAATTAGAATTGAATCAAAAACAGATAGAGAAAGTTATAAATTTATATGGCGGTATTACTTATCGTGAAATTATGATAGGACAATTGATATCTAATTATGTATGGGCTTTATGGGGGTGGATTTGCGATCATATATCATTAGGAAGAAATTATTTAAGCAGGTTTCATGCTAATATGAATATTTTTAATGATTAAATGATTTTTATGAAATATAATAAACAAAATTTGTTAGGTCATAGTTTAGCTTTTATAAGTGTTTTTATTTGGTCAGCACTTTATGTTTCCACAAAAATATTATTAGAATATTTTAATGCATTTGAATTATTATTTTTACAATTTATTATAGGCTATATTTTTCTTTTTATTATTAAACCTAAAAGACTTATATTAGAAGATAAAAAAGATGAAATGTATTTTATTATTTGCGGTCTTTTCGGTATTACAATATACAATTTATTTTTGAATATTGCTATAGATTATTCTTTAGCCTCTAATGTTAGTGTTATAATTGCAGCATCTCCTTTATTTACTGCTTTAATTAGTTTTTTATTAAAAATAGAGAAGCCTTATTTCAATTTTTTTATTGGATTTATTGTATCGATAGTTGGTATTATTATAATAACTTTCAATGGAAAAATAGAATTGCAGTTAAAACCTTTAGGAGATATTATGGCTGTAATTTCTAGTATAGGCTGGGCTGTTTATTCGGTATTTATAGTAAAGATTACAGATAAGAAATATGACTTTATATTATCTACTAGAAAGATTATATTTTATGGAATTTTATTTATGATTCCTTCATTTTTCTTTTTTGATTTTAATCCAAATTGGGCGGCATTAAAAAATCCTATAGTATTATTTAATATGCTGTTTGTAGCTATTTTTGCTTCCGGTATATGTTTTATTATATGGAATAAGGCAACAGATTTAATAGGAGTTTTAAAGACTAATGTATATGTTTATTTGACTCCTATAATTACTATAATTATTTCTATAATAGTGCTTAAAGAAAGAATGACTTTTACTGCTTTTATTGGTATAACTTTAACATTGATTGGAGTTATAGTTTCAGAATTAAGATTGAATAAAAAATTATAATTCTTTGTCGTATAAATAAAAATCTATATCGTATTTTTTAGTGAATGGTATTGAGAAATGTTTTTCTTGATTTTTATGCATTCCAAGATGTTCATAAAATTTATAATTACAATAAGTATCAGTATATAAATAAAGATTGTTAATATTATTTTCTTTTAGATAATCATTAAATTGCTGAAAAAGTGCTTTACCTATACCAAGACCTTGACAATCTCTGCTTACTGCAAAAAATGAAAGTTCAGCATCATAATTTTTATTAGTTTCTTTGTATAGATTATTATTTATTGATTTTATTTTTTTATATACCAATAAAGAAATTATACCTTCAATATTCTTTGACATTTTAGATTTTATTTTTTGTATTTGATTTTTGTATAAATCGTTTGTTTTTGAATTTGTTATTTTACCTATTAAAAATCCTACAGGTATTTCATCTTTTAAAGCTATATTAGCGAATGTTGCAGTATTAAGAAATGAATATAAATTTAATTGAGCTGTAAGTTTTGCATTTTTTTCTGATAGTATATTATCGAATCCCCAAGCTTTTATTACAATGTCAGTTAAAATAGGGAAATCATTTTCTATATATTCTCTGTAACTAATATTGTGACTCATAATTTGCTGTTTTAATAATCAAAAAAATTATTCATATCTTTAAATATTTCTTTCATGCTTCCTCTTAATAGTGTAGCATTAGGAAGTGATTGAATGAATTGAATTCCGTAATTTTTGGTATATAATCTTCTGTCGAGAACAAATACAACACCTCTGTCATCTTTGCTTCTTATAAGTCTTCCGAATCCTTGTTTGAATTTTATAACTGCAAAAGGTAGGGCATAATCTAAAAATGCATTGCCGCCATTTTCTTCAATGAATCTGTATCTTCCTTCACTTATAGGATCTGTTGGTACTGCAAATGGTAATTTAGGTATTATAACAACTTCTAAATTTTTTCCTGCAACGTCCACACCTTCCCAGAATGAATCAACCCCATAAAGTACATTGTTTGAAGAAGATTTGAACATATCCAATAATGTATGTCTATGTACTGATGCTGTTTGTGCTAATGCATTTATATTTTTCTTTTTTAATTTTTCAGATGTATTTTCATAAACGCTCATTAGAGATGAAAATGAAGTGAATAATATAAATGCTCTGCCTCCAGTGATATCGCATACATCTAATAATATTTTTGATGTGAAGTCATTAAATGTATCGCTTGCTACATCAGGCATATCTGTTGCAATATAAAGCCTTGCATTATCTTCATAATTGAATGGAGATTCCAAATATATTTCTATTTTTTTATTTTTTTCTATAAAATCAAAACCTAATCTATTAGAAAAGAAATTAAAACTTTTTGAAACTGTTAAAGTTGCTGAGTACATTGCAACAGTATCAAATCTTGAATATAAATAGTCATTCAAATTTTTTGCAACTGTAACAGGTGTTAAATGCCAATTAAGTATAAGACTTCCTTTTTTAGTTAGTCTTGTTTCTATCCATCTTATATATTCATCTTTTTTATAATCTATTGCAGCATTTAATGATACTAATTGTCTTTTTAATCTTTCTAAATAGGCATTTGACATCTGTGCTATTTCTTCATAATCAAAGTCTTTTTCTATAGCAATATCAAAAAACTTTTTATATAATTTATCGCAAGTATTTACAAGCGAAGTCATTGATAATACCATTTCTCTGAGAGGTTTTAACCCGTCATTTTTCCAATGAGCTGTACTAACAAGTTCAGGACTTATTCTAAATTTGTAGCCCAATCCTTCTTTTGTTTGTATGTTTTTATGACAATAATTAATAAATTCTTTTGATTTATCATCTACAACATTTTTTAATCTTGCTGTATAATCATGTGCTTTATTTATTAAATCTATTATTTCATCATATTCTGATTTTTCAATTAATGCTTTTTTTTCATTAAGCATAATATTAATGCTTTCTATAACCCCAAGTCTTTTATTCTTTTTTATTCTTGAAATATAGAAAAGTGCTTTTAGTATACCGTTTTTACTTCCTTCATCACCAAAGTAACTGGAAGCAGAATTCTCGAAATTATGTGCCTCATCAATTAAAACTTTTGTGTATCTAGGAAGAAGACTATATCTTCCAGCAGTTTCAGCATATAAAGATAAATCTGCACAAAGTATATGGTGATTGACTATCAATAATTGAGCAGCATTTAATTGTTTACGCATCTTATAAAAATAGCAGTCTTCTAAATATTCACATTTTCTATGTGTGCAGGTATCTGTATCACAGCAAACCATTTCCCATAATTCGCCTTTAGGTTTGTATCCTAAATCTGTGATTGATCCGTCTTTAGTTACATTAAGCCAATTATTTATATCTTCAAAAAAATGTACCTGTTCTTCAAAATCAAATCTGTCTGCATCGTTTAAAGCTTCTTTTACTTTTTTAATGCATACATAATTATTGCGTCCCTTAACTAAAGCGTATTTTACACTAGGAGCAATTCCGCCTATAATAGATGGTATATCTTTTGAAATTATTTGTTCTTGTAAATTTATTGTATTAGTAGATATTACTATTCTGGTTTTATTTTCTTTAAGCCATAAAAGGGCAGGTACTAAATATGCAAAAGATTTTCCAATACCTGTACCAGCTTCTGATATTAAATGTTTATTATTGTTGAATGCTTCTATTGTGGCTTCTACAAGTTCTGTTTGTTCCTGTCTGTATTCATATTTTTTTAATAATTTACTTAATGTTCCATTTTCAGTAAACATATATAAAGCATCTGGAGTATCTATTGTTTTTACATTTTCTGATTTTATAGGCTTTACAACTTCATAATATTCATCAACATCATTATTTACTATATAGAATCCAACTCCTGCATTATTTCCAAGTTCGCTTGCTATTGCTAAATCGGCTCTTGAAGGTGTAAGCTGTCCAGATGGGTGATTATGAATTACAGCATCAAATTCTAATGATAATGATATAATTGCAGGTACAGAGTCTTTATTTCCTCTTGCCATTACTTCTATATAATCAAGTATACCATAAGCATTAAAATTTATTCCAAAATATACTTCATTTCCATAAGCGTCTACTATCGACTTTCTCATAAAATTAATTGCGTCTATGGAAAATACGCTGTCTATTTCTCTTGCATAATTATTACTCATATTAGTATAATAATATAGTATATATCGAAATCTTTGTCAATAATTAAAAAATTATTATTTATATAAAAATGTAATCTAAATATTATTTAATTATAATATTTAGATTACATTTAATGTTTATATGCTTAAAAAATAAAATATATTTTTGCTTTTATGGCTTGTAATAATATACCTATATGTTATAATCATAGAATGTCTGGAGGATAAATATGAATGATATTGATAATGTTGTAATCAATGAAAAATATTCAAAGGAAGAGATAGCAGCATTAGCCTCTTTTATAGAAACTATAAAGAATGATGAAACTAGAAGTGAGCTTGCATGCTGGGGTAATTACGCTAAATATAATAAAGGTTATTAATAAATTTTATGGGGTTAATAAAAACCATAGTTTTAAAAACTACTTTAGATTGTAATTTAAGATGTTCTTATTGTTATGAGTTTAAAAGAGATGAATATGAAGATTTGAATTTAACCTCTATGTCAATAGAATTTTTATGCGGGCTTATTGAAAAGTTTGCAATTTTGTTCCCTGATTCTGAAATTTTATGGATGCTTCATGGCGGAGAGCCTTTATTAAAAGGTAAGAAATTTTTTGATGAATTTTGTTCCAAATTAGTAGAAGTCAATTCTAAATATAATGTATTATTTAATGTAGCCTTGCAAACTAATGGCTCATTAATAGACGATGAATGGATAGAATTATTTTCAAAATATCAAGATATATTTAGTGAAAGAATCATAAGTATAAGTATAGATGGTGATAAAATAGTCAATGATAAAGCAAGATTGACTAAAAATAATAAAAGTTCATTTGATAATGTCTTTAATGCTATTAATTTATTAAAAAAAACTGATATAAAAATTACAACTATAACAGTTGTAGGTAACCATAATTTAAAATATGCCAATGAAATTTATACTTTTTTAAGAAGTATACAGCCTCATTTTGTTAAATTTATTCCATGTTATAATTTTAATAATTATGGAGAAGTTGAAAAAGATGGTATAAGACCTCTTGAATATTCTAAATTTATGATAGATATTTTTGATTTATGGATTAAAGATATTGGAAAAAATAAAGATTTATATAAAAAATTTGTTATAGATCCTATAGCTAGTATTATAGCTTCTATAACAGGTACTTTGGTTACTTGGTGTGAATATAGAGAGGATAAATGTAATAATTTTTTGACATTGTTTCCTAATAAAGAATTATGGTTTTGCGATTCCTTTGAACATGATATACAAAGAGATAAAGCATATATCTGCAATTTAGAAAATGTTACAGACGATGAATTGAAAGAATTTATTTCTTCTAAAAAATATCCTCAATATGAAAATTTTTATAATCAAATACATACAGCTTGCAGTAAATGTGATATCAATAATATATGTCATGGCGGCTGTATAGCTTATAGAGATATATTCTTAAAAAAATCAGAAAATTTATTTTCAGAGTATTGTGCAGCAAAACATCAATTGATTTGCTATATGAAAAGAGTAGTTGATTATGCATTGCCTAAATATTAAAGTTACATATCAATGCTGTAATAAATGCAGTTATTGTTTTTCAAATAGTTATAAAAATATTAATATAAGTTTAGAAGAATTAAAAGATGCTGTTTTTGATGGATATAATAGAGGATGTAAATCAATTATCCTTTCCGGAGGAGAACCAACATACGATGAGGAAAAATTAATTTCTATATTAAATTATGCTGTTGAAATTGGATATAAAAAAATTATAATTCAGAGTAATGGTTATGGTCTTATAGATATTAATTCTGAATTATTTAAATCAATAAAAACTATATCAGATAATTATAATTTTTCTATATCATTTTCTATACTTGGTGCTTCTGCTGATACACATAATAAAGCTACAGGAAATAGTGATTCTTTTTATAGATTAATGAAGTCTATTGATAATATATCATTGTATACTAATGCTAATATATATACAAATACCGTTGTTTCTTCTTTAAACATAAATGAATTAAAAAGTATTATTGATATAGTTATTCCTTTTAGACCTTCTATAATGCAGTTCTCTGTTATGCATATTGAAAATGATAATGAATATGCGGTAGGACTTTTAGAAACAGTTAAAGCTATACATTCTATAAAAAATTATATTTCTCATGATATTTTACGCACTGAGGGAATTCCGTACTGTTTGATGCGTGGTATAGAAAAATGTGTAGGAGAAAGTTATTGGCCTTCAGAGATAGATTTATTTAACAGTAAAGAAGAAAATATTTTCGATTATAATCAAGTTAATTGCGGTATGAGATTTAAAGCTGATTTTTGTAATGATTGTATTTTTAATGATATATGTAATGGTGTATGGAAAGAGAATAAATTAGAGTTTTTGTCATTAGTATCAAGGGCTGTAAATGCAAAATAAAATTAATAATGAATTTATATCTATTTTAAAATGCAAAGATAAAAATTATGAATTATTTGTTAATGATTTAGTTTGTAATAAATTTGGAATAGCTGAACTATTTTGTAAACATTTTGATGAATTAAAATCTTTAAATTATATTAATGGTTATGGTTTAGATGTTGGATGCGGAGTTGGTCCTATAAGTATATTTTTGGCTGATAGTGGATATAAAATTGATGGTATAGAGATTAATGGCATAGCATGTAATTTAATGAAAAAAAATATTGATAAATATGGATTTAATAATTCTATAAATATTATTAGAAATGATTTTTCAACATATAGTTTTGAATCAAAGTATAATTTTATAGTAACCAATCCCCCTCTTGATGTAGAGATATTAGATTATAAAATAAATATTAATGATGTTTTAAACTCTAAAATTAGTCCTAAAGACTTTGAATATTTAACTAATAGTTGTAAAGATAAAAATAATAATGATTTGCTTACTAATATTTTTATTAAATCAAATGAATTATTATATGATGATTCTAAAATTATAGTTATATTTATTGATCTATATAAAGATATATTTGATTATATTATTAATTTGTCTAATAAGTTTTTTTATAATATAGTTTATCTTATAAAAGATAAAATTATATTAAAAGATGTTGGAATACCTAAAGATGATTTTGTAGATTCATATATTTTGGTATTAGAAAAGAATTATCAAAATCAATAGTCAGGCAGGAGATTATTATGTGTATAAAAGTTAATAATGCTAGAAAAAATAATTTGAATAATATATCAATTGACATTCCTTTAAATAAAATAATAGCTATTACAGGTGTATCAGGAAGCGGTAAAACTACATTGGCTAGAGATATAATAGCTCAATATTCATATAAAGAATTTTTAATAAATAAAAATAAGTCTTTAAGAAATGAATTAATAGATGATAATGTAACAGATGTGGCAAGCATAAATAATAATCCTCCTGCTATATGGATAGAAGTAAAAAATTCTATAAATAATAGAAATTCTACATTAGGTACAATTTCAGGAATATTAAAGAATTTGAGAAATATATTTGTTGAATATGCAGATTTGTATTGCTGTAATTGCGGTAATAAGGTTAATGATGATATTTTTACTGTAATAGAAAATTATGATTTTAATTTATTAATAGAAATGGAAATGGCTGATAATATAGATGAATGTTTTAATTCTATAAATGAAATTATTAAAATAAAAGAATTGAAATATTTTAATAAGGATAAGAAAGAAACTAAGAATAAAAAGACAGCAAGATATATTACTATATTATTAGATAAGCCAAGTAAAAATATTAAAAATATAATAAAAAATATTTATAATAAATTGAATTTAGAAGTGCTTATTGATATACCTAAGTTGTATTCTGCTATTAATCCAAAAACTCATACTATATGCAGTTCATGTAATAGTATAATTGAAAGAAAATTGCATAAAAGATTTTCATTTAATATTGATTTTAATAATGGCGGAGGTGCTTGCCGTAAATGTAGTGGAAGCGGTGAAGAAATAACTATAGATTATTTAAAATTATTGAATGATGAAAATAAATCTATTATATCAGGTGCTATTAAATTTGTAAGTGACAAAGGAGTACAATATTCAAATACTACTGTACAGGATATAGAAATATTTGCAAAACATTACGGATTTACCTCTAAAGCTAAATTCTCAAATTTAGATGATAATCAGAAACATTTATTATTTTACGGCGGAAATGATATTATAAAATATAAAGTAAGAGGTATAGAATATGTACTGAATTTTAATGGTATTGTTAATTCTTTAATAGAAGGTTATTTGAAAGGAAAAGGATTAAAATATATTGAACCTCTAATAGAAAAAAAGATTTGCAGTTCTTGTAACGGCACTAGAATTGATAATATTGTATTTAATATAAAATTATTTGATTATTCTATTGGAGATTTATTAAAATTATCAATTAATCAATTATATAATGTTATAAGCAATATGATAGAATTGTCAAATGACAATAGTCTAACTACAGAATTAAAAATTTTAAAAAATAATTTAAATATATATAATATGATGTCATGCGGATATCTCAATTTGAATAGATTAAGCAAAACTTTGAGCGGAGGAGAAGTTCAAAGGATAAGATTATGTTCTTATATATCATTATCTATATCTAATAGTATGATTATATTAGATGAACCAACATCAGGCTTGCATTCATCTGATATAAAGGATTTAATAAATTTGTTTAATAAAATTAAGGAAAAAGGAAATACTATAATTATAATAGAGCATAATAAAGATATATTGACATTTTGTGATTATATTATAGATATAGGTGAGGGTGCTGGAAAATATGGCGGTAATTTATTATTTCAAGACTATATATACAATATAGATAAATATAAAACTCCAACAGTATTATACTTAAAAGAGAATAGCAGTATTATTGATAATGATAAAAATAAATATAATATATTGTCAGATAAAATGCTTAAAATTAGTAATTGTAATTCTAACAACTTAAAAAATTTTAATGTGGATATACCTTTATATTCTTTAACTGCTGTATGCGGTGTATCAGGAAGCGGAAAATCCAGTTTTATAAAGAATCATCTAATTCCATTTTGCGAAAATAATAATATAAATAAAAAAAATACTTCAATATTTTATCTATCACAATCATTATATGCAAGATCAAGTAATTCAAATGTATGTTCTATTTTAGAATTAACAGAATTAATTTCTAATCTTTTTGGGCTTTCAAAAACAGACAGTGTAATATTTTCTTTAAATTCAAATAAAGGAAAATGCACTTTATGTAATGGAAATGGAATTATAAAAAGTGTTTATAATGAATATTTAGGTATGTGTCCTAAATGTTTAGGTAAAAGATTTGATGATGAAACATTAAAATATAAATATAAAGGTTATAATATAGATGATTTGTTAAATTTTTCAATTATTGAATTATATGATATTTTATCGGATAATAAAACTTTTAATAATATTTTTAAAAAATGCATTGAAATAGGAATAGGACATTTAACATTAAATAGAAGTGCTTCTAGTTTATCCAAAGGTGAATATCAACGTTTAAAACTTGTTCATATTTTCTCTAATGAGTTAAAAAATAATATTATAGTATTAGACGAACCTACAAGCGGTTTACATAATAAAGATATTAGAGTATTACTTGAAATGTTGAGAGATATACAAAAAAATAATAATACAATAATAAATGTAGAACATAATTTAGATTTTATTTTGCAAACAGATTATATTATTGAAATAGGGCCTAAAGCAGGAGATGATGGAGGATATTTGCTTTATTGCGGTAAATTAGATGATTTTTTAAATTGTGATACTCCTACAACTATTGCTGTAAAAAATAAGAGTAAAATTAAAAATGAAAATAAAAAAATAGATAATATAAAACAAGTAAATAATCAAAAAATTATATTTGAAACTAAGATTAATGAATTTGATATTAATAAAATAAATAATACTAATCTGTTTGAAAAATTAGCTAAATATTCAAATACAGAATATATTAGTTCTATTTTTCCTAATTATGAGCACAATGATGAAATTTATGAAAATGAAACATATTTACCTATTATAAATATAATAGATTTTAATAATATTAAAAATAGATATTTAAAATCATCTTCAATTATAGATTTACTTAATATTAAAGATATGATATCTTTAGCATTTTCTGAAAATAGAGATAATAGAAATTTATTATTGAATGTTTTTGATGTCGATAGTAAAGTTGGTAAATGTAAATTATGTTATGGTAGCGGCAGTGTTGATGAGATAGATTTAAATTTAATATTTGATAAGAATATTTTAAATAAGTCTATTTTAAAATTTCTAAAAGAGATTTCAAATTATTCTGAAGCTGTAAAACAATTAAAAAAGATATATAATAATGAAATAGATAAAGATTTTGATAAAATGTCAGATGAAGATAAGTATTTACTTCTATACGGTGATTTTTCGAAAGTATTTAAAATAGATGGAAAAAATGTATACTGGCAGGGAATAATACCATTATTAATTACACAGGGTAAATATTTTCCAGATGAAAACCTTATTAACAATATCAAATCAAGCAGAAAAAATGTTGAATGTACTTTGTGTGAAGGAAAATTAATTGATAAGGATTATTTAGATTATAAATTATTAGATAAAATTAGTTTTAGTGATTTTATAAATTTAAATTTTGAAGAATTATCTAAATTAATAAAAAATAAAAAAATTACAAATATATATTTAGATAATATTATTAGTGTTATTGATGTTATGTTGGAATTTGGTTTTAATAAATATAGTTTTAATACCAATGTATCATCTATTAAGGATATAGATAAAACATTATTATTATTTATATCTTATTTAAGAAATAATTTATATGGTACGTATTTATATATAAAAAATATTGATTCAGTTAATGATAAAAAAATTAGAAGTCTTTTAGATAAGTATATAAAAATATTGAGTGAAACTAATACTATTTTAATAGATTAATTTATATTTTTATTATAACATAATCATTATTGCAAGTACTAAATGGCATGGTATGTAAATAAAGTTTTAAAACTTATTTTCATTGCCCGCCCTTTAGATTTGTTAATTTAGTTTTGAATTTATGTTTTTCTTATTTTTTATTATTTTAATTAGAATTTAAAAACACCCACCCAAATTTAGTTTAAATTTATAATCTATACAACGCACGCAGAATAAAATTTTTTTATATATGATTGTTTTGAATTATAATCTAATAAGTAAATATAATTTTATTTACCGTGCGTTAATGAAGCTATTTGTATTTTCTATAGTATTATAAATTATCTATGAGCTAAACTATTATTAGATACAATGCTGTTATTAGTTATATTATCAGCAAACATAGTTTTTACTTTTTCATTCGTTAGAGGAGAGTAAAAATTATGTATAAGTTCATAACCTTTTTTTATCGCATTGGTATCATAAGCACTATAAATATGATTGCTTGATAGAGTAGGCATATTTATATTAGGATCTTCTTTGATAGGCTTCATAACAAAATCAAATCCGCTTTTCTTGAAGAATGCATAATAAGTTGGCACATAAGAAAAATTAATTTCTTTATTTTCATTAATTTCTAATGAAACAACAGTACCTATATCAAGATAAGGATATCTTCCTTTGTGGTTTGCTATAAAATTTCCTAAAGAATATATTATTATGCCGCTATGATTTGTACCTTCATATATTTCTACAGGTCTAGGAACATGCGGGTGATGTCCTACTATTATGTCAACTCCATTTTCTATTAAAGCTCTTGCAGTTTCTTTTGTTTTTTCTTCAGGAGCAGTTGTATATTCTAATCCGAAATGAAGAGATATTATTTTTATTTCATTGTTTGTAGCAAGTGCCAAATCTGATTTTACTTTTTCTATTAAATCTTCTTGTTTAGGGAAAAAATTCATAAAATAGAAATGATCATTTTTATTTGTTTTATGACTTAATCCATTATCAAGCATTGTATATGCTGATATGAAAAGAGGCACATTGTTAATATTTGTTATGATAGGAGCTATGCTAGGAGAATTAGTAGAACCTCCTAAAGTTAATTTATTATTTCTATGAAGCTCAGCAACCGTTTCTGATTCTGCTTGAGCCCCTTGGTCATAGGCATGGTTATTGGCAATAGAAAATGTATTAAAATAATTGAAAAAATATTTTAAATAATCCAATGAACCATTAAATTCAGGATAAGGCATAGGAGGTTTATTGGTATTAACAACAAATTCTAAATTGGCAAATACAATGTCTCCTTGAAAGTAATCTTTTAAATCTATTAAAACATCATTACTTTCAAAAGCCTTAACTATAGTAGGGTGAGTCATTATATCACCAGTAAATACCAATTTAATACTTTCAGGCGGCTCAGGAATTTTTTCTTCTTCTTTTTTATTTGCTTCATTGTCGGAACATGAAATTAATAAGGATAAGAAGAATATAATAGCAATAATATTTTTTATCATAGTTTTTTACCTAATTGTTTTTATAGTTTGTTATTTTTATTATCTTATTCATTTGCAATTTCTAAATCATTTTTTTCCATATCATGCATATCTATTTGTTCATTATTTTCAGTATTGTCTATATTATCCTTACCTCTTGTGTATTTTAGAGGAGTAAATTCCATTTCTACAATTCTTCTGTCTTCAACTTTCATTATTCTTCCTCTATAACCTTTTAGTATAAAACGTTCATTAGTCTCTGGAATATGATCAAGCATATCAAGAACATATCCAGCTATAGTTTGATATTCTTCATGCTCTAATTCTAATTTTAAAGTTTTATTGACATCTTCTATAGAAGCATTTCCGTTTATTATAATTCTTTTTCCTTTAAATCTTATTACATCAGCCTCTTTTTTATCGCTTTCATCTTCTATATCGCCCATAATTTCTTCTATTATATCTTCCATAGTAACAAGTCCGGCAGTTCCGCCGTATTCATCAATAGTAATAACCATTTGTAATTTCTTTTTTTGCATATCATTAAATAAACTGCTTATAGTTTTAGTTTCAGGTACGAAATATGGAAGCATAATATAATCAATAGCTTTTTTTCTTATCTTGTTTGCTTTTTTACCGCCTACTTTAACATATTCTTTAAATAATGATCTTGTATGAAATATACCTATTATATGATCAACAGTTTCTTCATAAACAGGAAATCTTGAAAGACCAGTTTCTACAGTAAGTTTAATTATCTCATCAACATCTGTTTCAGCTTCTATGCATACCATATCAACACGCGGAGTCATTATTTCTTCTACAGTTTTATTTCTAAAATCTATAACACCGGTAAGAAGTTCATGGGTATATTCTTTTATTATACCTTCTTTATGTCCTAAATGAATTATAGTGGTGATATCTTCCATACTTGATAAAGCACTTCTTTTTTCTGCATTTCTTAACTTTTTAGGTACAAAATAATTCATTATGAAAGTTGTTACCTTATCCATTAAAAAAGTTATAGGCTTGAATATGAAATGACAGAATTTCATAAAATATAAAAGATAAGGCATTACTTTTTCAGCATTTACTCTCATCAATACTTTTGGCAATATTTCACCAAATATGATAATTAATATTGTTATAGTAGCTGTTGATATTGTTACCATAACATTTGTTGTTAAGTATGGCAAAGCATCTGCCAGCCTTATAGCAAATACTGTTATTATAGAGCTTGCTGTGATATTTACTATATTATTTCCAACTAAAAGAGTAGGGATCATAGAACTTGATTTTTCCCAATACTTTTTATCTTCTTCTTTTATTTTTTTCTCTCTTACCAAACGCATTAATGTAACATCATCAATAGAAGTATATGCTGTTTCACTTCCAGAAAATAATGCTGATAATATTATAAGTATGACAATAGTTAGTATTTCAAATAAATAAATTAATATAATCTCCATGATTTTATAAACCTTATTACTTTTTTATAATCTTTCTCTTAATTCCTTCATAAAATTGCTGCCTGGATCTCTTTTTCCAGGATTTATGTATTTTGTGTTTAGTTCTTTATATAAAGAATAATGAGGAAGTTTTTTATCTTTGTATTCATAATGAGCTATAACGTATTTTATACTTTTATATTTGCTTTGTAAATATTTTATTAATTTGACATTAGATTCTAATTGTTCTTTAGTAAGTTTATCAGGATATCCTATATTTTCTATACTTATAGAAGTATAATTAAATCCTACAGTATGTCTTGCTATATATTCAGTTGGAGTATTTGCATATATTGTACCATCATAATCTACTAGAAAATGAGTACCAACATTTACTTCTCCTCCAGCTTCTATATCTGGTCTTCCAATTAATAAATCATTTTTGAATATATTAACTGCTATTTTTAGATTTGGTGTTTCTGTAGAATGAACAACAATTATTTGAGGATTATCTAAATATATTAAAGGCTGCCCATAATGAACTTTAGTATAATCAGACAATAATTTTAATCTTAAAGAATTAGGTGTGATTTTATAACTGTTATTTATATCTATTTTGGGAGTATTATTTCTTGTTTTGGCATAATTAGTATTAATAACAGTATCTCTCATTGTGTTGTTACAAGATAATACTGTTATTATAATAAATATTGTACCAATTATATTTTTTAACATTTAATATTAATTAAGCATCCATAGCTATATTAACGCTAACGAATCCAAGAGAAGATTGGAAAGGTATAATTATAGTTTGCAAATTTTTAGGAATTATTTGTATCTCTTTTCCAAAATAAAGTATAGGAGGAGTAATATCGCAGCTTATTCCTTCTTCAGCTAATTTAGTTATAGCAAGACCACTTATAGTGTTTCCCATTTCGTTTATAACACTTCTCATCATGTCTTCAAAATCATCTTCAGAGTCATATTCACCGCGTTTTTTATCTGTAAGATTTTCAGTTAAAAGCTGAGAAAAATTCTCTGGGAATTCATAAAGAACCTGTCCATTAACATCACCTACAATTCCTATAGCAACGCCATATCCAGAAAACAACTTACGTCCCTGACCTTTTACTAAAGTACCTTTTTCCATTGTAAGTCCTGCCATCTCTTTAAATATTGATACTAAAGATACTATAAATGGATTGATAAATCTAACATCCATAAATTTTATAGGAGTTGTAGCCATGTTTTTTATTCCTTCATATTATTTTATTTTACTTATAATTATAACATACTTAATTTTTATTTCAATCTAAATTGCCAAATATTTATTACTTATGTAATTAAATGATTTATTTATAGTTATATTTTTTTGTTGTTATTAGTAATTATGTTTTCTATACGGCTTTTTTAAAATAATTTTGTTAAGTTTTTTATGATTTGTTTTATGAAGTATATGTTTTATTAATATGAAATAAAATATTTTGAGTATATTAATTTTATAATAAATATACCGTAAATATTTATAGTAGAAATATAAAAACTATTTATATATTTTTTATGAATTTAACTTGATATTTAACCTAAATGATATAGAATAAGAACAATAAATAGGGGTTTATTATGTCATTTGTTCATTTGCATGTACATACACAATATTCAATACTTGACGGAGCTTCAAGGATAAAATCACTATACTCAAAAACAGATAAGAAGAAAAGACTTATACCTGGTTTGATAGACAGAGCCGTAGAATTGGGAATGCCTGGAATAGCTATAACAGACCATGGTAATATGTTTGGAGCCATGGAGTTTTTTTCTGAAGCTAAAGATAAAGGTATTATACCTGTTATAGGCTGTGAACTTTATGTTGCCCCTAAAACTAGATTCGATAAAAAATTAGAAAACTCAGAAGAAAAAAGTGCAATGCATCTTATTATGCTTGCTAAAGATAAAGAGGGATATAATAATTTATGTAAATTAGTTACTTTTGGATATACTGAAGGTTTCTACTATCGTCCTAGGGTAGATCATGAATTAATAGAAAAATATAATAAAGGTCTTATTTGTCTATCAGCATGTATGGGGGGAGAAATACCTATAGCTATAAGAAAAAAAGATTATAAACAGGCATCAAAATTAGCTGAATATTATAAATCTATTTTTGGTGACGATTTTTATATAGAACTTCAAGATCATGGAATACCTGAAGAAAAGACTTTAAATAGTGCTTTATATAAGTTGGCAAATCATCATAATATAGAATTGGTTGTAACTAATGATGTGCATTATGTATCCAAAGAAGATGCTAAGGCACATGAAATACTTTTAGCTATACAGACAAAGGCTACTTTGGATTCTCCTAGAAGATATAAATTCCCAAGTAATGAATTCCATTTAAAAACTGAAGAAGAAATGATGAAGTCATTTGCCAAACTTCCAAAGGCATTTGAAAATACAGTAAAAATAGCAGAGCAATGTAAAGATTTGAATATAATGACAAAAACCTATTACATGCCTAATTATGAGCTTCCTAATGGAGAAACTGAAACTACAGCACTTAGAAATATGTGTATGGAAGGTTTGAATAAATATTATAACAATAATATACCTAAAGAAGCTATGGAAAGGCTGGAAATGGAATTAGGTGTTATAGGTAAAATGGGATTTGAAGGTTATTTCTTGGTAGTTCAGGACTTCATTAACTATGCCAGAAATCATGATGTTGCTGTAGGTCCAGGACGTGGAAGTGCTGCTGGTTCAATAGTTGCATTTGCTACAGGAATTACTAAAGTTAATCCTCTTGATTATAATTTGCTTTTTGAAAGATTCTTGAATCCGGAAAGAAAAAGCATGCCCGATATTGACGTTGACTTCCAAGATGATAAGAGGGAAGTTATAATAGATTATGTAAAAAATAAATACGGTAAAGATAATGTTTCACAAATAGCTACTTTCGGTGCTTTGGGTGGACGTTCTGTTATAAGAGATGTTTGCCGTGTTATGGGTATAGATTTAGCTACAGCTGACAGACTTGCTAAAAGTATACCAGATGATGTAAAAAGAGTAGTAGATATATATGATCATCCTGATTGTGCTGATCTTGTTAAGGAGATAGAAGGCAATAGAGAATTAAAAAATATGTATGAAATATCTACAAGACTTGACGGTTTGGTTAGGAATGTGGGGCTTCATGCTGCTGGTGTTATTATATCTTCTCACCCTATAGCTGATTTAGCACCAGTTTATCAGGATTCTAAGACAGGTACTAGAGCTTGTCAATATGAAATGACTTATGTTGAAAGTGCCGGTCTTATAAAAATGGACTTTTTAGGTATTAAAAACTTAAGACTTATAAAAGATGCTATAAAAGATATAAAAGACAGATATGATATTGAAATAGATATAGATAAGATTCCTTTAGATGATGAAGCTGTTTACGATATATTTAGAAGTGCAGATACAGGAGGAGTTTTCCAGTTTGAAAGTCCTGGTATGCGTCAAATGCTTATAAATATTCAGCCTACAGGTTTTGATGACTTAGTATCAAGCGTAGCATTGTACCGTCCTGGTCCTTTGAACTCTGGCATGGATAAAGACTATGCTGATAGAAAAAATAAAAGAAAAGAAATAGTATATAAACACCCAGATTTAGAACCTATACTTAAAGAAAGTCAGGGAGTACTTATATATCAAGAGCAGATTATGGCTATAAGTAGGGTTATAGGCGGATTTACTGCTGCTGAAGCTGATGACTTAAGAAAGGCTATGGGTAAAAAAATCGTAGAGAAAATGAACTCTATGAGAGAGAAATTCATTACCGGCGGACTTGAAAGAGGTTATGATGAAGAGTTGTTAAATTATCTTTTCGATACAATGAAAGGTTTTGCCGAATATGGTTTCAATAAATCTCACTCTGTTTGCTATGCATTAATTGCTTATCAGGAAGCTTATATTAAAGCACATTATCCAATGGAATATTATGTGGCTTTACTTAATACTGTTATAGCTGATACTGATAAAATATCTTTGTATCTTAATGAAATTAAACAGAAAAATATAGAGATAGTTACTGCAAGCGTATTTGAAAGTGATGCTTTATTTTCTCAAAAGAATGGTAAAATAGTTTATGCTTTACATGCAGTTAAAGGTGTTGGACTTCATGCTGCTTTAGCTATTCAGGAAGAAAGAGAGAAGAATGGACAATTCAAAAATTTAGAAGATTTTGTAAAACGTGTTGATGTTCATTTAGTTAATAGAAAAGTATATGAAACACTCATAAAATGCGGTGCTTTCTCTGAATTCGGTCATACTGAAAGTGCTTTGATTTCTTCACTTGATGCAATATTAGCTCATGCTTCTAATTATCAAAAAGAAACTTTATCAGGTCAGACTATGTTATTTGACTCTATGTCTGAAGATGATACAGGCGGTGCTTCTTTGGTAATAGAAAAACAAGTTGAATATGCTTCTAATATTTTGATGGAAAATGAAAAAGAAGTTCTAGGATTTTCATTAAGATATCATCCTTTTTCAAGGTATATTACTAAAATTGATTATAAATATTTCAATAATACTTTAGATATAGACAATTTAAAAGATAAAGACGAATTTTTAATTCCTGCCGTTGTTCTTAATGTTATAGAATCAACTACAAAGAAAAATACTCCTATGCTTACATTAAAAGTTATAGATTTATTCTCTGAGTATGTATTCTATATAACAGCTAAAAGCCAAATAGAAAAATTTAAAGATATGTTAAATGAACAAGTTGGTATTGTGATAAAAGGACGCAGAGAGAAGAACAGATTTTCTGATAAAATATACAACAATATAGTTGATATTAAATTATTGGATTCTTTCTTAAAAGATAAAAATCTTAAACTTAAAGAAGTTAAAAGAGATAATATAAAGAGAGATAATGTAAAGAGAGATAATGTAATTGAAACAGCAGCAGAAAATAAACAGGTTCAATCTCAAAATGAAGTTCCATTTAAGAATATTAATAAAGAAAATGATATTAAACGTTCTGATAATGTTGTTTCAAATACTCCTTTTACAAGCAGACCTAATAATAGTATAGCTGTTAAATACTCTAATAGCGGTAAAAAACAATTAGCTCTCTATGTAAATAAAAATATATTTGATGATATGGATTTATTATGTTTGCAAAATGCCATATCTTTAAATCCTGGTGATTATACTATATTCTTAAAATTAAAATCTGAAAGCGGTACAGAAGTATTTAAAATAGGTGAGGATTATAAGGTTGATCCTAATCAGAGATTCTTGAATGAAGCTAAAAGTTCATTAAGATCTTTAATAGAAATAGAATATGCTTAAAATATGATTGATTATATATAAAAAAAGACTGTTAATTTTGTTAATTAACAGTCTTTTTTATGTGGAATACAAATTATTATTTTTTTATTATTGCTAATAAAAATTGTTCGCTCAAAGGCTCTGTCAAGTAAACTTGCCAGAGACTCACAATTTTTATAATTAGCTTTACAATATTTAAAAATTATTATTTTTTTATTATTGCTAATAAAAATTGTTCGCTCAAAGGCTCTGTCAAGTAAACTTGCCAGAGGCTCACAATTTTTATAATTAGTTTTACAATATTTAAAAATTATTATTTTCTTTTATTGTCTACTAATCCCATTTTTTCTCTTACTTCATATAATGTTTTTTCAGCAACTTCAGAAGCATTTTTAGCTCCTTCTTTAAGAACATCATAAATATAATCTTTATCATTAGATAATTTATTGATATTTTCTCTAATAGGTGCTAATTCATTATTGATGTTTTTAGCAAGCATTCTCTTACATTGTACGCAGCCTATGCTCGCATTTTTACAGCCTTCGCAAATTTCTTTTTGCTCATCTTCAGTAGAAAATATTTTATGATAATTATAAACATTACATATATCAGGATTTCCAGCATCTGTTTTTAATTTTCTGTTTGTATCAGTAATAGCTTTCTGCATTATTAATTTTTCAGTTTCTTCTGCTGTTAAAGATAATGCAATATGGTTATTTAAAGATTTACTCATCTTATTTTGACCATCTAATCCTAATATTCTTAAAACCTTACCATGATAAGTATCTGGTTCTTTAAAATATTCTCCATATCTGTTATTGAATTTTCTAACTATCATTCTAGTTAATTCAACATGCTGTTCTTGGTCTTCTCCAACAGGTACAATGTCTGGGTGATAAAGCAATATATCAGCAGCCATTAATGAAGGGTAGGTTAATAAAGCTGCATTAATGTTTTCTACATTTTTTCTTGATTTATCTTTATATTGAGTCATTCTTTCTAACTCTGCTACAGGTATAATAGAGTTAAATATCCAAGCAAGTTCAGTATGAGCTCTTACATCAGATTGTACGAATATAGAACATTTTTTTGGATCAAGTCCGCATGCTAAATATTCTGTAGCTGCATCCATTATTCTTTTTTGCATTTGAGTAACATCATATTCTACAGTTATAGCATGATAATCAACTATACAAAAGAATCCGTAATAATCATCAAGTATAGTAGCCCAATTTTTCAAAGCGCCAAGATAATTACCAATATGAAGTGAACCAGTAGGCTGTATTCCGCTTAACATAACTTTTTTTGACATTTTATAACTCCATTTTATTAATTTATTCAGCTTTTATATTAGCAATTAAGAAACCTTCTTCAGTGGTTTTTAAATCGCTAACATTAATATATATAAGTCTTTTATCTTCAGTTTCTATTAATAGTTTTTTATTTAAAGGATTTAAATCTTTAATTACAGCAGGTACGCTATTAAATACCAATTTCGTTCCAACCTTAGGTAAGTCTTTTTTTAATGAACAATAAGCCTTATATTCATGACCTAAACAGCACATAAGTCTTCCGCATTGTCCTGATATTTTTATTGTATTTAAAAGCATTCCTTGTTCTTTTGCCATCTTTATAGTAATAGTTTCAAATTTACCTTTTATTACTTTGCAGCATAATTCACGTCCGCATATTCCGCATCCGTCTATAGATCTGGCTTCATCTCTAACACCTATTTGTCTTAATTCTATTCTTGTTTTAAAATGCGCTGCTAAATCTTTTACTAATTCCCTAAAATCTATTCTTTCTTCAGCGATAAATTCGAATAGAAGTTTAGCTCTGTCCAAAAAATAATATGAACTTATTAACTTTAAATCTAAATTATGATTATTTACTTTTTCTTTGCATATTTTAAAGGCTTCTGCAGCATCTTCTGTATTTATTCTATGCTGTTCTAAATCCTTTTCATCTGCTATTCTTAATATATTGAATATTTTATTTTTATTATTTTTAGTTTTGATATGATGATTTTCTTCTTCTGCTACCATATCTTTTAATTCTTCTGAAATTTCTTCATCATGAATAGTGTCATCAACAGAGGTATCATCATTGTTTTCTATATGTTCATTATTTTCATTGTTATTTTCTTCTTCTAATGAATCTATATCGACATCTTCAAAATTTAATACTTGGCCTATTTCTATACCTTCATCTGTTTCTATAACACAGTTATCTTTAATTTTTATATTTTCTATGTGTAAATGTTCAAATTTTCCTATATTAGAACCCCTAAACTTTATATGGGCTATATTTTTTATCATTAAAATACTCCAATATTTATTAAAAATAATTAAATTTATAGATATTATATTTTATTTTTAAGTTGATATTATTGCAAGTATTATTTTTTAATATAGGATAAAAAAATATATATTAATGTATATTTTTTTGATTGATAAATATTACATATAGTATATTATAGTATATATGCAGTTTTTGATAAAATTATTTTCGTTAATGGTACTATCATTTTCTTTATTTTCATGTGCAACTGTACCAGAAATTTATTTAAAAACTAATAATGGTTCATATTGGAAGGAACTTGTAAAAAACAAAGTAGCTTCAGATAGTTATCAAAATATATACAGATTTGATAAAAATGCTAATATGAGCTTAATTGTTTATGGATATAAAAGCAAAATTAAATATACATTATTTTTAATGAAAGAGCATAATCAGGCTTTTTATTATAAAAAATTTACTTTAAAAAATTATATTATAGAGAGTTTGCCTTCTCTTAATTTATATGAAGATGTTGTTACAAAAAATGCTTATACTCCATTATATCTTGATTTTTCTTTTTATTTTTCTAGGAATTTCAAAGATAGAAGCATATATATGCCTATAGGACTAATGGTAGAAGATAATAAATTATATATAGCTAAAGTATATGATTCGGGCTATAGGGATAAATTAAGATATTGGCTTAGAAAAAATGGTTATGGCAGAGGTAAAGAATGGCGGCCTGCTATAAATGCTGATTGGGATTCTTATCCAGTACCTACAGAACATGAAATTAATTGGGATAAAACTGAATTTGTTGGTATATTATTTTAGTAAAATGATTTTTAATAATATTGTCTGAAATTTTTTATTTTATCAAAAAATAATAGTATAGTGATTATGTATAATATTTTTATTAAATATCTTTACATTTTTTATTTATATTATAATATTTTAAATTATTAATATTGGAGCATCAATGGTTAAACGTATAAATATAGAAGAATTTTTAAATTTACAAAGAAATGATAATTTGCCGGTAATAGATGTACGTTCTCCTATAGAATATTCTCATGCCCATATTCCAAATGCTTATAATATTTATTTATTTAATGATGAAGAAAGAAAGGAAGTAGGTACTATTTATAAGCAAGTAGGCCGAAAAGAGGCTGTTTTAAAAGGTTTGGAATTTGTATCTGTTAGAATGACTGAAATACTAAAAAGTATTGATGAAATAGTATGCAATCATAATAATACTAATAAGATACTTATGCATTGTTTTAGAGGCGGTATGAGAAGCGAGTCTGTAGCTTGGCTTTGTTCTAGCTATGGTTATGATGTTTATGTATTGGAAGGCGGCTATAAGAGATATAGGAATTATGTTTTAGACTCTTTTGAGAAGAATTATAAAATATATTTGCTTACAGGAAGAACAGGAAGCGGAAAAACTCTTATATTGAAGAAATTAAAGGATAAAAACTGTAATGTAATAGATTTAGAAAAATTAGCTAAACATAAAGGTTCTGCTTTTGGTTGGATAGATGAGGGAGAACAGCCAAGTCAGGAGCAGTTTGAAAATGATCTTTCTTATGAATTATCAAAATATAATAAAGATGATATTCTTTGGTTTGAAGATGAGAGCCTTCTTATAGGAAAAAGAGCAATACCAAAACCTTTATTCAATAACATGAGAGATGCTGAAAAGATAATATATTTAGATATACCTAAAGAGTGTAGGGCAGAATATATAGTGAATACTTATGGAAAATATAGTTTAGATGATTTAAAAGAATCTATATTAAAGATAAAAAAACGTTTGGGAGGAGAGAGATTAAAAGAGTCTTTAGAACTGCTTGATAGCGGTAAGATGTATGAATGTGTACTAAATATGCTATATTATTATGATAAGGCTTATAAACTTAGTATAAATGAAGAAAGACTTGTATCTATAGAATGTAATAATCAAAATTTCGATGAGATAATCGAGCTTATACTGTTTAAAGTTTAATATATATTTGTTTAATTTTTTGCAATAAAAAAGCGAGGGATTAATTAAAATCTCTCGCTTTAATTTTTTATTTATTAAAAAAGATTAAAATGATTCAAAACCATCAGAAGTATCTTTAGAAGTATCAAATGTATTTCCAAATTCACTATCTTTTACTGTTCTATTTGAAACAGCAGGAGCTTTTTCCTCATGATGTTTTTTTATAGGACTTTTTAATTCTGGTTTTTTAGTTACAGGTTTACTGCTGCTTGTAGTATGGCTAGCAGTAGTACTGCTGCTTGAAGAAGAATGTGTTGTAGTGCTTGGAGCAGGTTTAGAAGAAGGTTTATTTTCTTGAACTGCTTTTGCATCAGTTTTTGGTTCAACTTTTTTCTTCTCTACTTTATCTATATTCTTTTTATAGTTAGAACCTCTTAATTTGAAGAATTCCATAGCAGTTAATAATTCTTCAGCTTGAGAGAATAAAGCTTCAGAAGCAGCTGTTGCCTCTTCTACTAAAGCAGCATTTTGCTGAGTAGTCATATCCATTTGAGTGATGGCAACATTAACTTGATCAACACCAGCTTGCTGTTCCATAGCTGTAGAACTTAAGTCCTGCATAATTTTTGCAGTTTCTTCAATTTGAGCTCTTAATTTTTGGAATATTTCTTGAGATTCTCTAGCAGTTTCTGTTGCTGTAGCTATTTTTTCTTCTGAATCAGCTACCAAAGTAGTAATGTCTTTAACTGAAGTTTGAGTAGTTTGAGCAAGGTTTCTTACTTCAGAAGCAACAACTGCGAAACCTCTACCTTGTTCACCAGCACGGGCAGCTTCAACTGCAGCATTAAGAGCAAGTATATTTGTTTGGAATGCTATATCTTCAATTATTTTTGTAATAGCACTAATTTTAGAACTAGATTCATATACTGCTTCAATGTTTTGAGTAGTTTCTTCAATAATCCTTCCAGCATCTTCAATAGCACCTTTAGAATTGATCATCATATTGTTACCTTCTAAAGTATGTTCGGCAGACGATTTTATTGTAGAAGCAATCTCTTCCATAGAAGAAGCTGTTTCTTCAAGACCGGAAGCCTGATTTTCTGTTCTGTTAGATAAATCTATATTACCTTGTGCTACCTCATTAGCAGATGCTTTTACAGTATAAGCACTGTCATATACTATTCTTACTTTTTCATTCAATTGATCTAATATTTTTATTAAAGCAATAGCAATTTCACCAAATTCGTCTTTTCTGTTTTCGAATCCAGGAGGTGTAGACCAACTTAAATCACCTTGAGAAAGGCTAGTTAAATCTATTGCTAATAAGTTTAATATTGTTGTTATTTTACTAATATAGAAACTAATAACTATAGAAGCTAAAATAAGTATTGCTATAGTACCAATAACAGCATATCTTTTCATAGCTATAATATGAGAGAATAACTCATCTGATTCTATACTCATAACAATAGACCAACCAGAAATAGGTTCTCTATAGAAAGTAGCTATAGAATCTTTATTATTAAATGGTGATTTAAACTCATAATATCCAGATTCATTTTCAACCGCATATTTAATATAATCAGCATTTCTTAAAACTTCATTTCTAACATGTGAAGGAACAGGGTCAGCAATAACCCATCTATCTTTATCTACAATGAATGGGTGACCTGTTTCACCAAATTTAACAAGATTTAATTCTTTATCTATAAATCCTAACCAATCAATCATAGTTGATATTGCCCCAACTATATTACCTGTACTGTCTTTTATTGGTGAAAAAATCTTAACTACATATTTATTATTGTCTGCAGGAGAAGGATCAACAGTGTAATGCATTGATGATTGTCCTGCCATAATTTTTTGCCATAATTCTGTATTACTAAAATTTCTAGCAGTATTTACCACTTTTCCATCTAAATTATCAGCTATTACATTTCCAGAACCATCAAGTATAACAATACCTTCAACGTTATGGTTATTAGCTACAATGTTTTTTAAGCTTGCTTCAACAGCTGCTTTTGATTCTGGTGTTCTAGTTCTAATATATGTTATAAATTCAGGGTAACCGCTGCTTATAGCTTCAGACGTATATATTGCCTGACCTAGCCATACATTTATCATTCTTGAATATACTTTTGTAGTAGTTTCAAATCCAAATATAGCCGATTTTCTTATACCCTGAACACCTATATTGATTAGTAAGGTAACTAATATAGTTGTCATAATGGTAACGAGTAGCATTACGAAGAACGGAATTTTTACCTTCAAGGACTGTAACTTTCTCACTTTCAAACTCCAACAATTTTTTATTAATGTTAAAATATAACTATTAATATTCTTATATATAATAATATATAATAACAATATTTTTTACGAAGTCAAGATATATTTTTTACACATCATATAAATTATCGTATAAATTTTACTTGTTTTTTAAAAAAATTAGATTTTTTTATATTCAGCTTCACTTTTTCTTATATATAGTGGTAAAAGTGTGAAAATATCATCAAATTCCTTGCCTCTTGATAGTTTTATTGTGTTTGAGGCTCTTATAATGTGATATGAATTATCTAAAATAGGTAAATTATAATCTTTAAGATTTTCTTTGAAAAATTTATAATTTCTAACAAATCCATCTCCGCATAAAGTGATATCTTTATTATTAGTTTCTATGGATTTAATTATGTTTACGAATTCTTCATAAGTTAAATCTAAATTTTCTTTTATTTTTTTATCATTGTTGTAGATATTAGCGTAAATACTTCCTTTTCTGGCATCAATTATAGATGCTTTGATACCTTTATATTCTCTAATGTTTTCATATAAAGTATCTAAGCTGGAAATTCCTATTATAGGTATATTTCTAGCATAACATATAGTCTTTATTGTTGCAAATGCTATTCTAAGAGCTGTAAAAGAACCAGGACCAATTCCTAATGCTATGTAATTTATATCATTTAATGATAGTTTATTTTCTTCCAAGAAATTATGTAATATTGGAAGTAATTCTTCATTATGGTTTCTTACATTCTCTTTATTATATTCTGATATTATTTCTGGATTTTCTGATTTTTGTATAGCTATGGAAAAGCTAGAGGATACTGTATCAAAAGCTAATATATTTTTATTCATGACATTAAATCTAATACTAAACCTTTAAGTCTCATTACCTTATTTGCTATTGCAATATGGTTTTTTTGTTCTTGCATAATCAATTTATATAGAGAATCCAATTCTTCATTGATTTTAGAAACTACTTGATATTCACGCCCTCTCCTCATATATGATGAAACTATTCTGATTCTATAGGCGTCTTTTACTAATTTGTCTGTTAAAGATCTAATTAAATCTCTGAATTTCTGAAAGTCTTTGATGTTAGCACTTTTTTCTAAAAGATTGCCGGCATCATAAATTTGTCTCTTTAATTCATCTAATTCATAAGAATACTTTCTTATTTCCTTTTCTTCTTCCAACATTGTTGCAAACGGAGATGATGATACAGCAACTTTCATAGAAGCATCTTGCGAAGTCATTAATAAGCTGTTTAAATTCATCTCTCTGTTTCTTCTTTCTTGGACTCTCATTATTTTTCTCCATTTTTATTTTTTATTAAAGTTATGTTAACTTAAAATATATTATGTTAACTTAACATAGATTGGATAAAATATCAATATATTATAAATCGTATTTTTAATATTTTGCTTTACCATTTTTTACATTTTTTAATATTTCTATATGATTGAAAAAAAAATAAAAAGATTTATAATGAAATCAAGGTGCAAAATGGATAGAAATGAAATATTAACAAGATATAATTCTATATTAGATAATGTTTGTAAAATAAAACAAAAATACAATATTGATTATGATATTAATATTGTTGCTGTAAGTAAATATTCATCTATTGAAACTATAAAAGAATTTTTGTCTTTAGATCTCGATTTGCCTCTTGCTGAAAGTAAAGCTCAAAGTCTTAGAGATAGGGCAGCAGAAATTTCAAATATAAAAAACAATGTTAAATGGCACTTCATAGGACGCATACAAAGTAATAAGGTTAAATATATAGTAAGGTATGCTGATTTAATACAAAGTGTTGATTCTATTGAAATTGCTGAATGTGTAAATAAAGAAGCTGTAAAAAATAATAAAATTCAGGATATACTTCTTCAATTTAATATAAGCGATGAGGAACAAAAAGGCGGATTTAGTATAAATAATTACATTGATGTATATAATACCATTACACAATTTACTAATATTTCAGTAAAAGGTTTAATGGGTATTGGCAGAGATACTGAAGATTTATCCATTATTGAAAATGAATTTGAAAGCCTTAATAAAATATACAAAGATATAAATTCTAAATATAATAATCCTATCTCAATTCTTTCAATGGGAATGTCATCGGATTATGAATTGGCTATCAAGCATGGTTCTAACATGCTTAGAATAGGAAGCAGTTTTTTAGGATATTCTTAATATATATTGAAAATTTTTAAGTTTGTCAATCGATGACTTTATATAGAATTATCAACTTTTTTGCCGCACAAAAAAGTTGCAAAAAACGCAATTGCTAGAACTTTATATTAAAAACATTTCTATTAAATATAGGATATATTCTAAATTTAATTAAAAATGCAGTCCTTTTGCTTCTTTGGGGCACCAAAAGAAGTGGGGTGCGGGGCAAAGCCCTGCAGATATTTAAAATTTAAAAAAATTATTTTTGAAAAAGTATATTTGTTTAGCTATATACTATATTGACATATTGTTTATTATAGTTTATCTGATTATAAAATATTAACTCTATATAATTTAAATATAATAATTTCGAAATATATTATATGTTATTGCAATATAAATTGGCTATAACTATATATTTTATATTTACAATGAATAGCTGTTATAGTATATAATATTTTGATTTTAGAATATTGTTATTAATTTATTATTATTATATAATTTTTGACATTATGTTTACTAAAATAAATATATTTAGGAAATTACTTTTATGATTAGAAACGGATTTTTATTAATTATATTACTTTTTACTATCAGTTTTAATATATTTGCCCTCACTTCAAAGGAGCAAGAATTTTTTAATGCTATAAAAGAAAATAAATATGAATCTCAATTAAAAAATCTTTTAAGATATAAAATGAATTTGAATGCTACAAATGAAAAAGGATTAACTCCGCTTTTGTATGCTATCGAATGTAATAATGAAAGAGCGGTAAGAGTATTGCTTGAATATAATGATGTTAATATAGAAGCTAAACTCCCTAATGATTTTGCAGATTATCCATATATAAATAAAAATGAAGGTGATAGCTTTAATATAGGAGGAGCTACTCCTTTAATGTTTGCTATATTCAAAAATAATCCAAGAATAGTTAAACAGCTAATAGATAAAGGTGCTAATGTTAAAGCTAGAGATAATGAAGGAACTTCTGTATTTTTATATGCATGCGGTTTTGGAAACGGCAATATTATAAGAATGCTTCTTGTAAAAGACAGAACTTTAGTAAATGATAAAACTCCTAATATTAATGTTAATGGCCTTCATTATGCCGCTTCTCTTAATAATTTAGAAACTATTAATTTCTTGATTAAAAATGTTGATATGAATATTAATGACAGAGATTCAAACGGATGTACTGCTTTATATTATGCCGCTTACTATGCAAAAAAAGAGGCATATAATCTTCTTATTAAACTTGGTGCTAATAAAGATATAGGAGATAATTATGGAGTAAAGCCTGAATATGTTTTATCAGGAGGAAGTTCTGCTGTCGATTTAGAAAATAATCAAGAAGAAAATAATAATTCACTTACGAATACTTATGAAGAAAATATGTTCATTGCAAGAACTATTCAAACATCAGACACTAATGCTTTAAGAAATATAATGATGTATTCTAATTTTAATATGAATGATGTAATTATAGCCTATGACACTCCTCTCACTTATGCTATACATCTTGGAAAAGATGATATGGTTAATCAGCTTTTTAGATATAAAATGAGCGGTACAAATATTATAAATATAGAAACTTCTTTCATACCAGCAGAAGAAATATATTTTGATGAAAGTACTAATGGAATAGAGTTTACTGGAAATGTATATTTAGGTGATGCAAGTCCTTTGCAGTATGCTATATTTAACGGTAATACTAATATAATAAATACTCTTTTAAAACTTGGTGCTGATATAAACAGAAAAGATAGTTTAGGAAATAATGCTTTAATGTATGCAGCAAGTTATGGAAATGCAGAAGTTATTGATACGCTTTTAAATTATTCAAGTAATTCTTATAGAGTTGTTGATATAAATGGTGATACTCCTTTACATAATGCCGCATTATTAGGAAATACTAATACTTTGACTGCGCTTATGAATAGAACTCCTATAAATATAAATGCTCAGAATATTGACGGTAATACTCCTTTGCATTTGGCTGTAAAAAATCATAATAGTAATACATATAGATTCTTATTATTAAAGGGTGCTGATTATACTATAAAAAATTATGATGGAAAAACTGCATCCGATTTATTGTATGGCGATGGTGTTGAAAGTATAGAAAGTATTATAAGTAATAGTATGAATACTAATTCATTGAATAATACTAACTATTATACTAATACTAAATTAAATAACAAAAATAATAGCAATACTAATTCATTAGAAACTACAAATTTCATTGATACCAATTTCAGTAATAGTAATTTTAATAACACTAATTTAAACAGTACAAATAATACTAATTCATATAACTATATCGAACAAAATAACAACATAAGTACAAATTCATATAATAATATTAAACCAAATAATTATGATATAACTGCTGATTCATATAATATAAATAATGATATATTTGGTAATGTTAAAGTTATACAAGCCAATACTTTTGCTGATGATTTAATATATGAATATAGCGATGAGGGAAGTATTGATGACAGTAATGATGATTATGTTGAACCGGATACAGATGATGATTATTCTGATATATATGAAGCAAGCAAACCTATTTTCGATGCTATATATAATGATAATATTGCGGATTTGTTGAAAGCTATTGAAAATGGTACTAATATAAATCAAAGAAATGCAGAAGGGTTTACTCCTTTGCTATATGCAATAAATTATGATAAGGTAGAAGCTGTAAAGGCACTTTTAAGTTACAGTAATTTTATAGATATAGAAATGCCTCTTAATGGATATACTAATATATATTCTGTTAAAGGTAAAAATTTCAGCGGTGAAGTTTTATTCAATGGAACAACTCCATTGCAGTATGCTATATTTAAAGGTAATACTAATGTTGTTAATTTGCTTCTAGATAGCGGTGCTGATACGAGAAAAAAAGATTATAATGGATATTGCAGTTTATTTTATGCTTCTGCATTTTCTGATCCTAATATGATACATTTCCTATTAACAAAAGATCATACCTTAACTAGAGAAAAATCTTTAAGCGGAAGAACCGTTATGCATTTTGCTGCTATTTATGGTAATGATGATGCTATATCATATTATTTATCTAATACTTTTTTGAGTATCAATGCCATAGACAATGAAGGAAATACACCTTTACATTATGCCAGTGAAAATGGATTTGCCTCTACAATTGACTTGCTGATAAATAGCGGTGCCAAGACTAATATAACAAATAATGCAGGACTTCTTCCATCAGATTTACTTAAAAAATAAATGTGTTATATGTATTATTTTTATTTGTAATCTTTTATTCACAATATAATTACATATTATATTGTCATAAATTAATTATATTGTGAAATTGAAATATATCTTAATATGTATATACTTTATATTAGTATAAAAAGAAATAATAGAAGGAGATTTGAAAATGAAAGCAGAAAAAAGTAATCTTTTTACGCCTTTGAAAATAGGTAATATTGAAATAAAAAATAGAGTAGTGATGCCTCCAATGTGTATGTACTCTGCTGAAGATGGTTATGTTAATGATTGGCATTTACAGCATTATGCTACAAGAGCTATAGGAGGAACAGGTTTAATTATTGTTGAAGCTACAGGAGTACTTCCTTATGTAAGTTCTATTACTGATAATGACTTAGGTATATGGGACGATAAATATATTGACGGTTTAAGCAAGCTTGTAAAAGTTATAAAAGATAATGGAGCAACAGCTTGTATACAGATTAACCATGCTGGAAGAAAATGCGAATCTACAAAAGTTGATAAAATTTATGCTCCTTCTGCTGAAGCATTTAATGATAAATATAGAACTCCGGTTGAAATGACTCAAGATGATATAAATGAAGTTGTTGATGCATTTGTTAAAGCATTTGTAAGAGCTAAGAAAGCTGGTTTTGATATGGTTGAAGTACATGCTGCTCATGGTTATTTGGTATCTACATTCTTATCACCATTATCAAATAAAAGAACTGATGAATATGGTAAAAACAGAGCTAAAATCTTAGAAGAAATTTTAAGAAAAGGTAAAGAAGCAGTTGGAAAAGATTATCCTATACAAATAAGAATATCTTCTTACGATTGGAGAGAGGGCGGAAACACAGTAAAAGATTTTGTTCAAATGTTAAAGCCATTAGAAGAAGAAGGTTTATTTGATTCTATAAATGTAAGTACAGGTGCTGTTACTGCTGACGGAAAAATTATTCCTTATGAAGGATATCAAATTCCTTTCTGCAGAGAATTAAAACAATATATGAAAGTTCCTTGTATTGGAGGAGGACTTTTAACTGATGCTAAAATGGCTAATATGATAGTAAGAAATTCAGCTGCTGATGCAGTTTATATAGGCAGAGAGTTATTAAGAAATCCATATTGGGCATTGCAGGCAGCAAGAATTTTAGGTATTGATGTACCATTCCCTAAACAATATGAACAAGCCAAAAGATAATCATTAAATATTGTAATTTTTTAGCCTGATTATGTTTGTACATAGTCAGGCTTTTTTATTGAAAAATTGTATTAATATTATTATTTTACTATAATAAAAAGTTATTGAAAAATATTTATAACTTTGACAAATAATATTCTTTTTAGTATAATATTTTTATGAGTAATATTAGTAAAAAATTAATGAACAATAAAGAAATAAAATATTTTAATCCTTTAAATGATTATTTTATACGATATCTTTTTACTGATAAAGGCAGCAGTGAGGCTATATTATTAGATTTTATAAATTCTATAATGCTTAATGCTAATATGAAAACTTTTCGTTCCGTTGAAATTTTAACACCATTTAATTTGAAAAAGAATAGAAATTTAAAAGAGACAATAGTAGATGTAAAATGTCTTACACAGAATGGTTCAGTAGTTATAATAGAAATACAATTACAAGGTAATTCAAGATTTCCAGAGAGGATACTTTATTATTGGGCTGCCAATTATAGTAAGTTATTAAAACATGGCGAAAAATACGATGAATTAACTCCTGTAATAAGTATTAATTTATTAAATTTCAATTTGGATAAAACTAAAAATATACATTCTTGTTATATGCTTTATGAAATGAATAATAAAAAACTTTTAACAGATCATTTACAAATACATATAATAGAGTTAAAAAAATTCAAGAAAAATATGCTAGCTAAAGATTTGAATTCTTGGCTAAAAATATTCACAAGTAAAAATTTGGAGGCTTCTATGTCAGAGATAGTAAAAGAAAAACCCATAATGGAAGAAGTGCAAAGAAAATATAATAATTTTGTAAAAAGTAAATTGATGATGATGGAATATGAAAAAAAAGAAGCTTATTTATACGGCAATCAAATAATGATGGAAGAAGAAAGAAGATTAGGGAAAGAAGAAGGAATAAAACAGGGAAAAGAAGAAGGAATAAAACAGGGAAAAGAAGAAGGAATAAAAGAAGGTATGGAAAAGGGAACAAAAGAGGCTTTGATATTAACTGCTAAAAATATGAAAAACAAAAATATGGATATAAAATTAATAAGTGAAATAACAGGACTGAATATAGAAGAAATAGAGAATATATAGAATTCTTTACTGATTTAATAAAGTATTATGTTTTTTGTAATAGAACTGTAGATTATGAGATCCGTATTTGTTATTATATTTATCAGTATCTTATGTAATGTTATATATTCATTCACTCAAGATGAAAACGATTTGCTTATGGCAGCTGAAACTTCCGATGTTGCTGCTATGAGACGTATATTGAGTAAACAAAATATAAATGTTAATGTTCAGGATAAATACGGAGTTACTCCTTTAATGTATTGTGTGTTAAATAAAAATATTTATACATTAGAATTATTATTAAAAAATAAAGCCAATCCGAATATGAAAAATGACAGCGGAAAAACAGCTTTAATATATGCATGCAATAATTGCGATTTTGATATTATACAAATGCTTATATGGTATAATGCTGATGTTAATATCACTGATAATTATAAATCTACAGCTTTAATGTATGCTTCAAATGGAGATTCTAGTATTATAAAATTATTAATAGAATCTGGTGCTGATGTTAATGCTCAGAATTTGGACGGTAAAACGGCTATAATGTATAATGTTTTAAATACCGCTGATGTTAATACTATTGATACTTTTATTAGTTTAGGTGCTGATCTTAATATTCAAGATATTCATGGTTATAGTGTTTTAATGTATGCTTCTATATTGGATTATCAAAATTTAGTGACCATGTTTATAGAAAATGGTGCAAATGTAAATAAGAGAAATAATTACAATAAAACTGCTTTAACAATGGCTGAAGAAAATAAAAATTATAAAATGGCTGAACTTTTAATTAAATACGGTGCAGTGAGATAATAATATTTTAATTTACTTCTTCCAAACCTAATAATCTTCTTATTTCTTTATTGTTGCTTTTTTTTGCTAATTCTATTGCTTTACTGTCTACAGTTGCATTACTTCTTATAATCTTTCTGCACATTTCATAATTATTGTTTTCTACAGCTATAGCCAATGGACTATATCCTTTTTTATCTTTCATATCAACATCAGCACCATTTAATAAAAGATTTTCAACTATAGAAATATTATTATTTTTAACAGCTACATGTATTGGGGCATATCCATTATCAATATTATTTAATTCTGATTTTGCATTGATTAATATATTTGATATTTCAGTGTCATTGTTAGAAACTGATATATTTAATGCTAATTGATTTTTATTATTTAATATATTTACATTAGCATTGTATTTTATTAAAGCGTTTATAACTTCTATATATTTGCTGTATTCTTTTGAATTATGAGCATTAATTACGGCTAAATGTAAAGCAGTATTTCCGTTTTTGTCTTGTATATTAGGATTGGCATTTTTAGAAAGAAGAAGATTAACACTTTCTAATAATTTATTGGAATTATTTTCTATAACGTAATGCAAAGAAGTTTTAAAGTTTGCATTTGTATTATCTATATCAGCACCTAATTTTATAAGTTCATTTGCTGCTTCTATGGATCCATTTCCTACAGCATAATGAAGCATTGTATTAGTATCTTTAGTATCAACATCTATTCCTAAAGTTTTTACTAAATAGTTTATATTCTCTACATTGTTTCCAATACTTGCAGATTTAATTAATGATACAACATCTTCACTATTCATAAGCAAATAGATATTTTTATTAAGATATAATTCTAATATTTTTGGACTTGCATATTCTGAAGCTAAAAATTCACTTCTTGGTTTTTCTTTCATTTGAAAATTAATATTTGCTCCACAATCAATCAATAATTTTACAGATTCAAAATTATCATTAATAGTTGCAATATCCATAGCAGAACAATAGGAACCGTCTATTGATTTATTATTTTTTGTTATTTTAGTATTTTTATCTAATAGGGTATTTAAATCAGTATATTTTGAAGTTCTTAAAACATTTATAGATGTAATTTGATTATTTTCAGCAGCTATATGCATTAAAGTGTATCCTCTTTCATCTTTAAGATTAGGATTAACATTTTGAGAGAGCATCAATTGTATAGTCTTAGCATCGCCGGTTTTTACAGCATTTATCATTTTATTTTCATTTTCAGTCAATGCATATAGAGTTATTATATTAAAAAATACAGCTATTATAATAAATTTTTTCATTATAGTCCCTATTTATTGTATTATGTATACTAAATTGCTATTATAATATTCGTTTTTATATTTATTTTTATTACAATTTTTTTGTGATATTTATTTTATTTATATAAAATATTATATAAATATAAGAATAAAAATATTGAAAAATAGAAAAATATAATATATACTTATGCTAATCTTTGGAGGTTTTTTAAATGGCCAGTATAGATAGAGAAAGAGCTATTGAATTATTTAAGAAGTATAATGACGAACATTCTTTATATAAACATGCCTTATCAGTTGAGGCAGTAATGAGATATTTTGCTAAAAAGAATGGAGAAGATGAAGACGAGTGGGGAATGGTAGGGCTTTTACATGATATGGATTATGAAAAGTATCCTAATGAACATTGTATTAAAGTGAAGGAAATATTAGAAGCAGAAGGTTTGCCTGAGAATTTTATACGTGCTATTCAAAGTCATGGATATGGACTTTGTACAGATATTGAACCTATAAGCAATATGGAAAAGACATTATATGCAGTTGATGAGCTTGCTGGTTTTATTACTGCTTGTGCTTTGGTTAGACCTTCAAAGAGTTTAGATGATATGGAAGTAAAATCAGTTAAAAAGAAATTAAAAGACAAAGCATTTGCTGCCAAAGTTGATAGAACAGTTATAAATAAAGGTGCTGAGATGTTAGGTATTCCGATGGACGAACTTATAAAAGAAACTATACAAGCACTTATTCCTGTACAAGAGAGTATAGGGCTTCAAAAAATTTCTTAAATTATGGATATAAGTTATGAGTAAGATAAAAATACTAACAATAGTAGATATGCAAAATGACTATATGGAAGGCGGTCCTATGGCAGTAAAAGGTGCTACAAAACTTGTTCCTGTTATAAATGACCTTATAAAAAACGGTGAATATGATGCTATAATTGCTACTCAAGATTGGCATCCTTCTAATCATATATCTTTTGCTTCAACTCATGAAAAAGAACCTTTTTCAAAAATAAAAGTTATAGATCAAGATACCGGAGATGAAGAAATTCTTACTTTATGGCCTCGTCATTGTGTTGCTAGAACTTATGGTTCGGCTATAGTTGACGGACTTAGAAAGAAAAGGGATTATATATACGTTCAAAAAGGTGTTGATCCTGATGATGAAGGTAATTCTGGTTTCTCTTATATGCACAAAGAATTTATTGATGCTGCCAGAGAAAACAAAGAAACTTTAATACTTGATTTTGTAGGTGTTTCACTTGATTATTGTGTATTTTTCACAGCCAGAGATACTGCTGAATATGTGGCTTCTATTGATGCTGAATATTTAGTAAGCGTTAATGTGCTTGAATATGCATCTGTTGCGGTTAATCCTGAAGTTGTTGAAGCTTTATATACTTCATGTCCGCTTATTAATCTTAAAAAGGTTAGACTGTGAATATAATTAGGCTTGAAAAAAAAGAAGATTATAATAAAGCCTATATTTATAAAAGCCCTATTGGAGATTTAATACTTACAACAGATAATAGCTGTCAATACATAACATCATTAGAATTTGCCCTAAATGATAATCAAAATATTATTGAATATGATGAACCTTCCGTTATAAAAAAAACTAAAAAAGAACTTGATAATTATTTTTCTAATTCATTAAAGATATTTACTGTACCATTAGCAATATATGGAACAGATTTTCAATATAATGTTTGGATAGAAACTTCTAAAATACCTTTTGGAAATATTCTAACTTATTCAGATATAGCAAAAAATATCTCAAGCCGTAAAGGCAGTATATCAAGAGCTGTAGGAATGACAGAAGGAAAAAATAAAATAGCTATAATAATACCTTGTCATAGAGTTGTTGGAAAAAATAAAAAGCTCACTGGTTATGCAGGCGGACTTGATAAAAAAGAATATTTGCTTAAACATGAAGGTTTTAATATAGTTGATTATAAAATTATGGTTTGATGAAGCTTGAAGGATTTTTATGCTTAAAGAAACTTATAAAACTAATAGACTTTTTTTAGTTCAGCCAAATGTTAATATGGCATCACAAATAGTTGATTTTTATAGCAGAAACAGAGATTTTTTTGAAGTGTTTGATCCTTTAAGACCAGAAGTTTTTTATAAAGTATCCACACATAAAGATATAATAAAAAGAGAGCTTGAAGAAGTTAAACAAAAAAGAATGCTTAAATTTTGGATTTATAAAATTGAAGATAAAAAAAGAATTATAGGAATGATTAATTTTAGTAATATTGTTCTTGGTTCTTTTTTATCTTGTACTGTTGGTTATAAATTAGATGAATTTGAACAGCATAAAGGCTATATGACAGAAGCTCTTAAAGCAGCTATAATAATTGTATTTAAAGAACTTAAACTCCATAGGGTAGAAGCTAATATAATGCCTCATAATAAACCTTCATTAGAATTGGTAAAAAGACTTGGTTTTGAAAATGAAGGTCTTGCCAAAAACTATTTAAAGATTAATGGTAAATGGGAAGATCATGTTCATATGACCATATTGAATGATGAAGTATGATCTGTATTTTTCTAGTATTTTATTTTCTATTTCTTAAATAAATTTTTTAAAAATATTTGTGATGTTATTGACAATATTATCAGTATATGTTAAATTTTACTAACTGACTAACCTGGTCAGTTAGTTTTATATTAATTTGGTTTGTTATGAATAAAAATACTAATATACCAGAAGATAAAAGAGAAGCTATTATTAATGCCTCCATTGATGAGTTTGCAAAGCATGAATATAAACATGCTATTTTAGAAAATATTGCAAACAATGCCAATATATCAAAGTCACTTTTATTGTATCATTTTCAAAATAAGAAAAATTTATATTTATATGTTTATAAGTATGTATATGAATATATAGAAAAAGTTGTAGCGGATTCTGATTTTTTCAAGATAACAGATTTTTTTGAGCTTATGGAATATTCTTTTTATAAAAAATTAGAAATGATGGAAAAACATAAATCTATATTTGATTTTTTGATACAGGGATATTTTGATGAAAGTGAAGTTGTTAAGGAAATAGTTAATAATTATAAAAATAAAAAACAAATTGATATAGCTGCTTATTTTAAAAATATTGATACATCTAAATTTAAAGATGATATTAATATGCAAGATATTGTAGAAATGATAACATACACATCGGAAGGTTATTTGCAAAGCAGAAAAAAAATGAGTATCAAAATAGATAAAGAAGATATGATAAAACAGTATTCTAAATGGATGAAAATGTTTAAGCAGATTTCATACAAGAAAGAATATTTATAAAGACATAGGAGGTTATTTATGTCTGTAATAAAAGTAGATAATATTACTAAAGATTATGGAAGCAGCAGAGGAGTATTTGATTTATCCTTTGAAGTGAATAAAGGTGAAATATTCGGAATGCTCGGTCCTAATGGGGCAGGCAAAACTACAACTATAAGACAATTAATGGGATTTATAAAGTCAGATAAAGGCAATGCAGAAATATTAAATATGAATTGTTTTGATAAAAGAGAAAATATACAATCAAAACTTGGATATTTACCAGGTGAAATTGCTTTTATGGACGAGATGAAAGGAAATGATTTTATAAATTTTATTTCTGATATGAAGTTCATAAAAAATAAAAATAGAATTAAAGAACTTACTTACTTTTTTGAACTTGATGCTAATAGAAAAATAAAAAGTATGTCAAAAGGTACAAAACAAAAAATAGGCATAGTATGTGCTTTTATGAATGATCCTGAAGTTGTTATATTGGATGAGCCTACAAGCGGACTTGATCCTTTGATGCAGAAAAAGTTTATTGATTTAATTTTAGAAGAAAAGAAAAAAGGCACTACAATTTTCATGTCATCGCATATATTTGAGGAGATAGAAAAAACATGTGACAGAACTGCTATATTAAAAGACGGAAGACTTATAGCAATAGAAGATATGGAGGAATTAAAATCTAAAAAGAATAAGAATTTTGAAGTGTTTTTTAAAACAGAAAAAGATGCTGAAAATTTTAAAAATAAAATTAGTTTTAAATCTGAATTAAATGATAATACTGTAAAAGTTATAATTTCAAATAATGAAGTTAATAACTTTATAAAAGAAATTGCTAATTATGATATATTGGATATTAATTCTGTAAATCAAACTTTGGAGGAATTATTTTTACATTTTTATAATAAATAAAAATTGTAAAGATATAATTTTTATTTATAAATGGAGATAAACATGATAAATTTCATTTTACTTAAAAAAGAATTCAAATCAAATTTAAAAATATTATTAATATTTGCGGCAGTATTAACTATGTATGGAGCAATTATAGTTTCTATGTTTGATCCTAAACTTGTTGATAGTTTAAATTCTATGGTTGAGAGTATGCCTCAGATGTTTGCATTATTTGGAATGAATAATTTTTCAAGTAATTTAACTGACTTTTTAATTGATTATTTATATTCATTTTTGCTTATTATTTTCCATTAGTTTTTGTTGTGTTATTAGTTAATAGACTTGTAATAAGATATATTGATAAAGGAAGTATTGCATATTTATTTGCTACACCAAATTCAAGAATAAAAATAATAGCTACACAAATATTGAATGCTGTTTTAGAAATATTTATATTAAATTTATATATAACTGTAGTTCTTATAGTTACAAGCGAGATTATGTTTAAAGGCGAACTTGATATATCAAAACTCATAATTATAAATATTGGGCTTTTCGGTTTATGGTTTTCTTTTTTAGGTATATGTTTTTTGAGTTCTGTTAGTTTTTCTTCTACTACAATTTCTCTTTGGTCTGGTGCTGGACTTTGTATATTATTTATGTTATTTCAAATGATATCAAGGGTAGGCGATAAAGCAGAATTTTTTAAATATTTAAGTTTGATAAGTTTATTTGCACCATCTAAATATAGTACCGATTTTAATATATTTTTAATTGGGACTATATGCTTATTTGTTATTGGAATAGTAACTAATCTACTTACTGTGATTATTTTTAATAAGAGAGATATATCAGCATAATTTTTTATGATATACTGAAAATTTTAAAGTTTGTCAACCGATGCACTTTATATAGAATTATCAACTTTTTTGCCGCACACGCTCTGCGGGCTTCGCCAAAGTTGCTGCCTACGGCACGCAGAGCGAAAAACGCAATTTCTAGAACTTTATATTTTAAGAATATATATTAAATATAGTGTAATATCATAGTTTTAGGTCAAAAATTCAGTTCTTCGCGAAGCGTATCCGAGCCTGTCGAGGATATAGGTTCTTTTATACCAATACCGAAAGGTACCTACTCGGTAAAAGAACTGGGGTTCGGGGCAAAGCCCTGAAAATATTTTAAATTAAAAAAATTATTTTGACAAAATATAGTTGTTTAGGTATATATAAACCTGCTTTATAATACTAAAAATATCATTATAAAGCAGGTCTATTATCTTTATCCTAAACACTCACAAAGTATTGAAACGGCTTTTTCTAATTCTTTATCACTTATTGTAAGAGGAGGTAAAAGTCTTATTTTATTTTTAGCAGTTAATGGAATAGCTCCTTTTGATATGCATTTTTCTACTATTTCTCTTGCATTTAATCCTTCTTTTAAACCTATTCCAAGCATTAAACCTATACCATCTACACTTACAACATTATCAAGCTTCATTAATTGACTTTTTATGTATTTTGATTTTTTAGTTACTTCTTTTAATAAATCTTTGTCTATTGTATTTAATACTTCTAAAGCACCAGCAGCAACTACAGGATTAGCTCCGAATGTAGAAGCATGATCTCCCGGAACGAATACATCGGAACATTTTTTATCCATAAGCATTGCCCCTATAGGAAGTCCGCCTCCTAAACCTTTTGCTAATGTTGTGATGTCTGGTTTGAATCCAAAATGTTCGGAGCATAAGAATTTTCCTGTTCTTCCAACTCCTGTTTGAACTTCATCTACTATGAAAAGTATATCATTTTTTTCGCAGTACTCTTTTACCTTTAGTACGTATTCTTTATCAAGAGGTATAACTCCGCCTTCGCCTTGTATAAGCTCCATCATTACAGCACATGCATTATCTTGTAATTTTTCTATAGTATCCTCATAATTGTTGGCTTCAGCAAATGAGAAACCTTCCAAAAATGGGAAAAAGAAATTATGAAAAACGTCTTGACCAGTAGCCGAAATTGTAGCCATAGTTCTGCCATGAAAAGAGTTTTTTAATGTTACTATTTTATTTCTTTTGTATTCTCCATTTTGTCCATATTTATTAAATGAATATTTTCTTGCACATTTTATAGCAGCTTCATTCGCTTCAGCACCAGAATTACAGAAAAATACTTTATCATATTTTGTAATAGAACATAATTTTTTTGCCAAATCTATATAAGGTTTATTATAATATAAATTAGAAGTATGCTGTAAAGTTTTTATTTGATTAGTTACAGTATTAATCCAGTTTTTATTTCCGTAACCTATACTATTAACACCTATACCGCTTCCTAAATCTATATATTCTTTTCCTTCTATATCTTTTAACGTTGCATTTTTACCTAATTCTAAAACTAAATCGAATCTTGCATAAGTATTTGCAACATATTTTTTACTATTATTGATATATTCTTTTTTTAATTTTGATTTTTCATTATCTTGATTATTATTTGTTTTTTTACAAGGCATTTTTTACTCCTAATCATAATTTTTTATGTTTATTAATCTTTATAAAACATAGTTCCTATACCTTCATCAGTGAACATCTCTATTAATAATGAATGACATAATCTTCCATCTATTATAAATACCTTTGACACTCCATTATCAACAGCATCTATACAATGTTTAACTTTAGGTAGCATTCCTCCAGATATAGTGCCGTTATTTATTAAATTATCTATATCTTTAATATTTATCTGACTTATTAAAGTGCTTTCATCATCTTTATTTTGTAGAAGTCCGGGAGTATCAGTCATATATATTAATGTTTCAGCTTTTAAACTCTCAGCTATTTTAGCTGCAGCAGTATCAGCATTAATATTATAAACATTTCCTTCTTTATCGCATCCTACAGTAGCAACTATTGGAATGTATTTGTTTGATATAATTGTATTAAGTAAATCTGTATCAACATCATCAACATCGCCTACAAATCCCAAATCTTCGCTTCCTTTATATTTGCTTACTTTAAACATGTTTCCGTCAATACCGCATATTCCGAGACATTTTCCACCGCAGTTTTCAAGTGAGGCAACTAACTCTTTATTAACTTTACCAGCTAAAACCATTTTAACTATTTCAGCAGTTTCTTTGTCAGTATATCTAAGTCCGTTTATAAATTTAGATTCTTTGCCTATCTTGTTAAGCATTGCAGTTATATCTTTTCCGCCTCCATGAACTACTATAACTTTTATTCCTACAGTAGAAAGCAAAGCAACATCGCTCATAACTTTTTTCTTTAATTCAGGATTTTCCATAGCACTTCCGCCGTATTTTATAACAACAGTTTTACCTTCGTATCTTTTTATATAAGGTAAAGCCTGATTTAATATAAAAGCTTTATCTCTATTTGAAATATTTTCCATTTTTATTTCCTTTTTTTATATATTGAAAATTTATACTTTTTTATAAATACAATTATAATTTATTAATAAAATATTATTTTCTATTATTAAAATATGTTTTAAAATTATTCTAAATCTAAATTGTTAAAAAATGCAGTCTTTTTGGTTCTTTTGGTCACAAAAAGAACTGGGGTTTGGGGCAAAGCCCCAATTAAATATTGATTAATATTGTTTAAAAACAAGTATAAATTATTTTATATATAAAATATATTTAGTACATTTTTCGCATTAATTAAAAAGTTTATTTTTATAGTAATATTATTACAAAAGAATAATTAAAAAACTAACAAAATATAATTTCCTTATATAGTTAAAATTATTAGCTTCTGTATGAACCATTAATTTTTACATAATCATAAGTCAAATCACAACCCCAAGCTGTAGCTTTATAATTTCCAGAGTTCATATTTATTGTAACTTTTATTTCATCTTCTTTTAATATTTTTAAAGCTTCATCTTCATTGAATTCAACTCCGAATCCGTCTTTATAAACATTCATTTCACCGTATTTTGAACCTACATTTATAGAAACTTTATTTATATCAAAATCAGCTTCAGTATATCCAATGGCACATGAAATACGTCCCCAGTTCATATCGCATCCAAACATAGCTGCTTTTACTAAATTTGATGTTATTACAGATTTTGCTATTTTTCTTGCTAATGCCAAACTTTCAGCATTTATTACTTCGCATTCTATTAACTTTGTAGCACCTTCTCCGTCTTTAGCTATTGCTTTAGATAGATAAGTATTTGTCATATTTAATGCTTGGCAGAATATTTTATAATTTTCATCTTCTTTATCTATTAAAGTGTTTCCTGCCTCTCCGTTTGCAAGTACAACACACATATCATTTGTAGAAGTATCACCATCAACACTTACCATATTATATGTGGATTTTGTATCTTCACTTAAAGCTTTTTGAAGCATTTCGCTTGTTATATTACAATCGGTAGTTAAGAATGCCAACATTGTAGCCATATTTGGGTGAATCATTCCGCTTCCTTTTGCTATGCCTCCAATATGAACAGTTTTTCCGTCAATTTCAAATTCGTAAGCCACTTCTTTCATAAATGTATCAGTAGTCATTATGGCAGAAGCAGCATTTTTAGCATGTTCTTCAGAATGATTTGCATTGTCTATTAATTGTTTTATATTATTCTTTATAGGTTCTATTGGCAAAGGAACTCCTATAACTCCTGTTGAAGCAACTGCAACTTCTTTTTCATCTATATTCAATACATCAGCAGTAAGTTTGCACATTTCTTTTGCTATTTCTACGCCGTTTTTATTACAAGTATTAGCGTTACCAGAATTGCATATAATTGCTTTAGCTTTACCGTCTTTTAAATGTTCTTTACTAACTGTTATATTTGCACCGCATGCTTTATTTTGAGTATATACAGCACCTACAGAGCATAAAGTGCTACTATATATAATTGCTAAATCTTTTTTTTCTTTATTTTTCTTTATTCCGCAGTAAATTCCATTTGCTAAGAAACCTTTTGATGCACATACATTTCCATTTATTTTTTTAATATCTATCATTTTATTTAAATCTCCTATTATTGTTAGTGATAAACTCGCTTCCTATTAGCTGACAACTTCGTTATCAGCTGCTCGTTTATCACTTTAAAATTGTTAGTGATAAATTTATTATTAATAAAAATTGTTCGTTGTTAGGCTCTGATAAGTAAACTTATCAGATACTCACAATTTTTATTTTAGTATTATTAGCTGACAACTTCGTTATCAGCTGCTCGTTTATTGCTTTAAAAATTACTAGCTATAAACTTATTATATTTTAGAAGGCTGGAGGTATCATATTTAAACCTTCATCTTTTATTATTGCTAATAAAAATTGTTCACATTAAGTGTCTGCCAAGTGAACTTAGCAGACGTTCACAATTTTTATTTTTAGAAAGCTGGAGGAATGAAATTCAATCCTTCATCTTCTTTAAAGCCTAATGCCAAGTTCATATTTTGTATTGCCTGTCCTGCTGCTCCTTTTACCATATTATCTATTGTTGATACTATTATTAATTTATTTGTTCTGCTGTCCAAATGTAATGATATATCACAATAGTTTGAGTATTTAACATATTTTAAATTTGCTATTTCACCTATATTTAATACTCTTATAAATTTTGAATCCTTGTAAAATTCTTTATAAATATTATGTATAGTTTCTAAACTTGTATCTTTCTTTTCTAATTTAGCATATATTGTTGAAACTATTCCTCTGTTTAATGGAAGCAAATGAGGTACAAAAGTAACTTTTATATCTTCACCATATATATTTGATAATGTTTGTTCTATTTCTGGTGTATGTCTATGCTCTGCTATTTTATATGGAGCAAATGCCTCATTACATTCTGTATAATGAGTATTTAATTTTAATTCACGTCCTGCACCTGTAGCTCCAGACTTGGAATCGATTACAATATCGTCTTTTTGTATAAGTTTATTTACTAATGCGGGTGCTAATGCTAAACCTATAGAAGTAGGGTAGCAGCCCGGATTTCCTATAATTTTTGCATTCTTTAATTCTTTTTTATTATATACATTATCATATTTAATTATTTCTGGTATAGAATATATTGCTTCCTTATGAAGGTTTTTGTATTTATATTCTTTTCCATACCAATTTTTATAATCTTCTTCATTGTCTAATCTGAAATCAGCACCTAAATCTATGAATAAAATATTTTTTTCAAAACATTTATTTGCTATTTCATCGCTTAAACCTGCAGGCAATGAAGCGAATACTACATCAGTATCTTCAAATATTTCATTTTCATCTACTAATGTTTTACTGCAGTTTTTGTTTAGATTTGCATATATCTCATCAATATTTTGACCTACAAAACTTTTTGATGATAGATTTTTTAATTCAACTTGACTATGTGATAATAATAGTCTTATTAATTCTATTCCTGCATATCCTGTTGCACCTACGATAGATACTTTTACCATAATACAATACTCCTGTGAATATTAATGAATAATATTAGTTTTTTAAATTGTTAATTATTTTTTAGAATTATATTTTTTGAAAATAAGAATTGGAGGCTTAACGCCTTGAAGAATTGTTGAAAAATAAATTGTAATTAGTTAATGTGTACATTTTTATTTTTTCCTAAAAAACATTTACTATTGACAATAATATTATTATAAATAATAAAAAATGTCAAGAACTTTTATATTTATTTTTTAATATTTATTATATTGGTACAATATTGTTTTAATTGTATAAAAATAAATATATATTTTTTTATAGTTTATTTTAATCATTTATTTATAATGCTATAGTTTAATATAAAAATTATATTATAAAAGTTAAATAAAAATACTATAATATTTATTGAATTAATTATTAAATAATGCACAGGAGCCAGACATATTGCATTAAGTATTCCTTAGTTTTTTAAAGTATAACATAGGTGTATCATAATTT
>NZ_CALXRM010000005.1 GCF_944390845.1 uncultured Brachyspira sp. | reverse complement strand
TTTAAGATTTTTTGAAATGATTTTAAGATTTTTTGAAATGATTTTAAGATTTTTTGAAATGATTTTAAGATTTTTTGCGGCTTTTTATAGAAATTTTATGCCCTTTAGACCTGCTATTTTGGAAAAATTTAGAATTATTTTGGAAAAAATATCGCTGTGTTTTGAAAATTACATAGTCTAAAACGTTTTTTTTAAAAGTTTTTTTCTAAAAAAATCCAATTTTTTGCAATTTTTTTAAAAAAATCAGCAAAAATTTCCAAAAAAGCCCCAAAATTTCCCTGAAATTCCAGATTTTGAGCCATTTTCGAGGTCGAAATTGGCAAAAAATGGCCAAATTTGGCAAAACGAATTTTAAAAATGTAGTATATGTATTATAAAGTCTAATTCCAACTAAAAAACCCAGATTTTTTTTAAAAAACGCGGTTTTAGCCTATTGTGTTTTTTCGACCCTGTGCTATAATAATGTAACAGTTGATGAGAAACGAAAAACAAAACGAAACATCAGCTGAGACACAAAACTAAAAAACAAAAGTTCTTTGAAATATGGATAGCAGAAGCAATTTAAGAAAAACAAAAACACAACTGGTGTAAATGAACTTAATAAGTTCTATGACCCAACGGTTACAATTTGTAACATTTCTTTAAGTAAGTAAATCTCTATTCAGTAGAATAGAAAAATAAAGAATCATTTCAGATTCACAAAATTGTGAGTATGGAGAGTTTGATTCTGGCTCAGAGCGAACGTTGGCGATGCGTCTTAAGCATGCAAGTCGAGCGGGCTTATTCGGGCAACTGGATAAGTTAGCGGCGAACTGGTGAGTAACACGTAGGTAATCTGCCGTAGAGTGGGGGATAACCCATGGAAACATGGACTAATACCGCATATACTCTTGCTACATAAGTGGCGTAGAGGAAAGGAGCGATCCGCTTTACGATGAGCCTGCGGCCTATTAGCCTGTTGGTGGGGTAACGGCCTACCAAAGCTACGATAGGTAGCCGACCTGAGAGGGTGACCGGCCACATTGGGACTGAGATACGGCCCAGACTCCTACGGGAGGCAGCAGCTGAGAATCTTCCACAATGGACGAAAGTCTGATGGAGCGACATCGCGTGAGGGATGAAGGCCTTCGGGTTGTAAACCTCGGAAATTATCGAAGAATGAGTGACAGTAGATAATGTAAGCCTCGGCTAACTACGTGCCAGCAGCCGCGGTAATACGTAGGAGGCAAACGTTGCTCGGATTTACTGGGCGTAAAGGGTGAGTAGGCGGACTTATAAGTCTAAGGTGAAAGACCGAAGCTCAACTTCGGGAACGCCTCGGATACTGTAAGTCTTGGATATTGTAGGGGATGATGGAATTCTCGGTGTAGCGGTGGAATGCGCAGATATCGAGAGGAACACCTATAGCGAAGGCAGTCATCTGGGCATTTATCGACGCTGAATCACGAAAGCTAGGGGAGCAAACAGGCTTAGATACCCTGGTAGTCCTAGCCGTAAACGTTGTACACTAGGTGCTTCTATCTAAATAGGAGTGCCGTAGCTAACGTCTTAAGTGTACCGCCTGAGGAGTATGCCCGCAAGGGTGAAACTCAAAGAAATTGACGGGTCCCCGCACAAGTGGTGGAGCATGTGGTTTAATTCGATGATACGCGAAAAACCTTACCTGGGTTTGAATTGTAAGATGAATGATTTAGAGATAAGTCAGACCGCAAGGACGTTTTACATAGGTGCTGCATGGCTGTCGTCAGCTCGTGTCGTGAGATGTTGGGTTAAGTCCCGCAACGAGCGCAACCCTCACCCTTTGTTGCTACCGAGTAATGTCGGGCACTCTTAGGGGACTGCCTACGTTCAAGTAGGAGGAAGGTGGGGATGATGTCAAGTCCTCATGGCCCTTATGTCCAGGGCTACACACGTGCTACAATGGCAAGTACAAAGAGATGCGAGACCGCGAGGTGGAGCGAAACTCAAAAAAGTTGCCTCAGTTCGGATTGGAGTCTGAAACTCGACTCCATGAAGTTGGAATCACTAGTAATCGTAGATCAGAACGCTACGGTGAATACGTTCCCGGGGATTGTACACACCGCCCGTCACGCCATCGGAGTTGGTTTTACCTGAAGTCGTTAGCCTAACCGCAAGGGGGGCGGCGCCGAAGGTGGGACTGATGATGAGGGTGAAGTCGTAACAAGGCAGCCGTACCGGAAGGTGTGGCTGGATCACCTCCTTTATTCGGAGATTGTCCGACTTAAATCTTACTGCTGTTCATATTTGAAAGAATTTTTCCATATTATATTTTTTATACCTCGTTAATAAACTAGCCACTTAGGCTGGTTTTTTTTGTGCCTTTTATTCTTTATTTTCTTGAATTCTTCTATAAACTTGTTATACTTTTAAATATTTTAATTTTTAAAAAGGAATTTATTATGTATCAAGATTTTAATAAAACTGAATTAAAAAATTTAGGTAATGGGCTTAAAAGAAGAATATTAGCTCATTCTGATAATCTTATGACTGTTTATATGGAATTTGATGAAAATGCTGTAGCTGAACCTCATTCTCATAATGAACATGAACAGATTACTTATATACTAGAAGGTGAATTTCAATTTAATGTTAATGGTCAGGAATATTTGTGTAAGCCTGGTGATACTTTGCATTTCGCTAAGAATATGGCTCATGGATGTAAATGCATTAAAAAAGGTAAGTTATTAGATACTTTTACTCCTCAAAGAGAAGATTTTTTAATTAATGAATAAATAAAATGAATATTAATCAAGCAATAATTAATTACGCTAAAAAATTAGACAATATTAATAATGATTATAAAGTGTCTTATATTGAGGCACAAACAATTATAATGCATACTTTGAACCTCTCTAAAGTAAAATTAATATCAGAAGGATTAAAAGAGCTTACAGATAGTGATATAAATCAAATAGAGAGATTTATAAATAGACGTCTTAATTATGAGCCTTTATCTTATATAATAAATAAAAAAGAGTTTTATGGTTTTGATTTCTATGTAGATAGTAATGTGCTTATTCCAAGGCCTGAAACAGAAGAAATTATTGATTTAGTATTAGATTATACAAAGAATAAAAATAATATTTCAATATGTGATATTGGTTCTGGAAGCGGAAATATACCTATTACTTTAAAAAAATTATTTTTAGAGCAGAATAAAAACATTGATATTACTGCTCTTGAAATAAGTTCTTCAGCTGTTGAAATTATAAAGAAAAATACTTTAAATATATTAGGTTCTATTGATTCTATAAATATAATAAATGCTGATGCTTTAGATTTTCTACCAGAAAATAAATTTGATATAATAATTTCCAATGCCCCTTATGTACCTTTAAGAGATAAAGATTCATTACAAAAAGATTTAGAATTTGAACCTCAAAATGCATTATATTCTGGATATGATGGACTTGATTTTTATAGGAATTTTTTAAGTATTATAGACAAATATCTTAATAATAACGGAGCTTTCTTTTTTGAGATAGGCTATGATCAGGGAGAGGCTTTAATAAATATATGTAACAGCATTAATATAAAAAATGCGGCAGTAGAAAAGGATTTAAGTGGTAAGGATAGATTTTTAATTTGTATTAACTATTAAGTATTAATAATTTAACGCACGGTAAACCAAGTTTATAATATAATCAAATTTCAATTACATATAAATCTATATTTCTAGTTTAGTATTACGTGCGGTGAGTAGACATCAGATTTAAAAAATCTTGGGTGGGCAGCTAAAATAACAATTAAAAATTTAAAAGAAAAATAATTTATAAATATCAAGAAAAAATAAAAAGGATAGAGGGTGGGCAAGTGTAATAAAATTTTAAAACTTCAATATTTTTAAAATTAAAGCATATTATACCGAACGTATATTGTACTTTGTATAATGAATAGTATTACCGTTCGGCAAACCCGTACGACTAGTACCCCGCCCTTTATTCTTTGTTGTGTAAATCAATAATGTTGCTTTTATTGTCTTTATTACTTAATTAGAAATTTTAGCACCCGCCCAAGTTTTGTTTTTTTATTATGTTATTACCGCACGAAGAATGATTTTATAAATATAAGCTTAATTATTAATTCAATTTATATTTATTATAAGAATGCATTCACCGTGCGTTGAGTAAAGTTTTAAATTTAATTAATACTTTGTTTTGAACATAGTAAAATTTTAAAACTTCAAATATTTTGTAAATTAATGCATGTTATACCGAACGTATATTGTACTTTGTATAATGAATAGTATTACCGTTCGGCAAGCCCGTACGACTAGTACCCCGCCCTTTATTCTTTGTTGTGTAAATCAATAATGTTGCTTTTATTGTCTTTATTACTTAATTAGAAATTTTAGCACCCGCCCAAGTTTTGTTTAATTTTATTGTGTTATTACCGCACGAAGAATGATTTTATTAATATGAACTTAATTATTAATTCAAATTAAATTTATTATAAAAATGCATTTACCGTGCGTTGATGAAGTTATGAATTTAATTAGCACTTTTGTGTGAGTTCTTTTTTCTTAATTACAGTTTAATATAAATAAAATTTTTAATTGAAATTGAGGCTATAAATTTTACAGTGTGGATTTAAAAAAATATATATGTCTTTTTTGTAGCTTTTTGGGCGAAAAAAAGTTGATATTAAAATTTATTTAATATATCTGTAAATAAATTTTATTGTAATATAGTTTATAAAATGTATAATTATGGAATTAATATTTTAGGATAAAAATAAAATGTATAAAGATTTATCACACTTAAATGAAGAAGAATTAGACATTTTAATAGAGAAATATTACAGTGGTTATAATGTTAGAAAGATTTTAGAAGAATATAATTTAGATATAAAATCTTCTAAATTATATACTTATTTTCCACCAAAAGTTGTTCCTGAATATAGATGTAGACATTGTAATAGTTACATGATTTATAATAGAAAATCTAAAATGTATGGTGATAATTATAATATTCGAGATTTATTTTGCCAAAATTGTGGGCATGAATATGAAGATAAATATTGTCAATGCTATTATTGCCAACGAGAAAAAAAAGAAATATTAAATTATAAAAAAGATATCATAAAAAAAAGATATAACATAGAAAATATAAACAGTATAAATTTTGATAATTTAAATTTTTTTAATAAAGTTTATTTAGGTTCTATTGTAAGGGCATTAATATCAGAGGATTTATCATATATAAAAGATCTTAATAGTTCTAACATAAAGTTATCTCCATGTGATGAATTAACTTTTAGAATGTATAAAGAATTAACAAAAATACAAGCTTTAGTTGTTAGTCCATTTTCTGATGTATCATCATTTAAAGATTGTGAAGAATTTCCAAGTATATATTATATTGATCAAGTTATGTATATATTAAATATAAATGATGATTTCAATTTAGACAATATTATAAAAAGAATTATAAATCCTGATTATTATAATTTAGAAAATATTAATGATGCATATAATTTATGGAAAGATATAGCAATTAATGAATGTATAGAATATTTAATATATCAAATTAAGCAAATAAATTTTGAATTTAATCCAGCAGATAAAACATATAATATTATTGAGATAATGTTAGAAAATTTTTCTGTTTCACAAATATATAATATCATAGATAAAAGTGTAAAAAATGCTTCGAAATTTTATTTGGAGAAAAAAGTTTCTAAACAACATGCAGCTAATTCAATAATAGGCGGATGTGAAAGATATGCAAATAGAGCTATTATTGAAAAATGGGATTTAACAAGATATAAACGTAACTACGATTTACCACAAAGTGAGATTAGCGAATTCTTTTTTAATAAAGTTATAAAAATAGGAAATTTAGGATTTGATATATTCCCTAATATAGAATTATTAAGAAGTAAATTTTCTAATAATGATTAATAATTGAATTATTTTATATTTAATTAAAATTTAATACTATATAAAAAAAGCATGCACTTCTAAAAAATAAAAGTGCATGCGAGGTTATATTATCTTTTTAGAATATATGCTTAACTATTAATTATACATTTGCATAAGCTGGTTCTGAACTATTTTCATTGTTATTTTTTTCTTCTTCTAAAGCTCTTCTTTTAATTTTCTTGTAAATATAAATATACATAACTGTAGCTAATGCCACACTTACAATATCAGCTATAGGCTGAGACCATATAATACCGTTTATACCGAATAATTTAGTACCTATAAGTATTGCTGGTACAAATGCTATACCTTGTCTGCTTAATGAAAGTATTAGTGAAGGTATTGACTTTCCTAATGCTTGGAATGTAGACATAAATACGAATTGGAAACCTATTATAGGAGCTATAGAATAACTAGCTACTAGGAATTTTACACCATAATCAATTACTTCTTCATTGTTAATGAATATTTGAACAGATAATCTTCCAAATATTAAAGATAATCCTAAAAGTAAAAATCCTATTATTACGCTTGTAACGCATGATAATTTTATAGCGGCATTCATTCTTTTATAATTTTTAGATGCAAAGTTGTATCCTACAAAAGGCTGAAGACCTTGAGAAAGACCTATAAGTACAAGTATAACAAGTGTAAATATTCTCTGAGCTACTCCAAGCCCTGCTAATGCATTATCACCGTATCCTGCAGCTAAATTATTTATAAGAACATTTGAAGCACTCATAAGTATATTGTTTATAGAAACTGGTATTCCTATAGAAAATACATTGATAAGTATATCTTTAGGCATGGAAAAATCTTTAAAATGTATTGATAAAAAAGATTTTTTTCTTAATATATGATATATGTAGTATGCTGTAGAGCAGGCATTGCCTATTATAGTAGCAAGAGCAGCACCTGCAACTCCCATATTCATATAAAGTATCATAATAGGGTCTAATACTATATTAACTACAGTACCTATCATCATACCAATCACAGCCTCTTTTGAAGAACCTTCAGAACGTATGATCTGTCCCATAGCCATTTGATTTACTACAAAAGGAGCACCTAATGCCACTATTACTAAATAATCTTTAGAAAATTGGTAAGTATTAGGGCTTGCACCTGATATTTTTAGTATATCTCTCATGAAAATCAAATATACTGCCATAGAAATAAATCCTACTATAATGCTTGCATAAAAAGCAAAAGAGGATATTTTTTTTACGCTTTCATAATCTTTGGCACCTAATTTTCTTGATATGTATGATCCTCCGCCTATACCAAATATATTACCAAAAGCCATAAGAAGTAAATATATAGGCATACATAATGATACTGAAGCAACCTGATTTGGATCTCCAGTTTGTCCTACAAAGAAAGTATCTACCATATTATAAAAAACGTTTACTAACATTCCTAGTATTGTTGGAAGTGCTAGCGTAAGTAGAGCTTTATGTACTGGATAATTTTCAAATAATTCAATTTTTTTATCTGTCATACGTCGTACCTCCTGATTTTAATTGTTTGAAATATATAGTATACTATATATTAAAATATAGCAAGCAATATATAAGAAGAAAATTTGATTTTTTTTCTATGTATTTTTGTAAAATTTTAAATTTTATTTTATTTTTTATTAATTTATCTATTATGTAAAGGCTATATTGCTTAGTTATTTTAAGTTTTATTAATATTCAATTTATAAAAAATGGATATGAAAATAGTATTAAATCGTACTATATTTTATAAATGTTGCTTCTATTTAAAAAAATAAAGAGGCATTATTAAACCAATAATAATGCCTCTTTTTCAATAAACTCTATATAGATTATATTAATCTCTTCTTTTTTGTGCCAACATTACAAGTCTTAAAAGTGTAAGTATAGCACTAACAGCAGCAGCAACATAAGTTAAAGCAGCAGCAGATAAAACTTTTTTAGCTCCGTAAAGTTCTTCACTGTCTAAAAAACCGCCTTTATCCAATATCTTTATAGCTCTATTTGAAGCATCAAATTCAACAGGCAAAGTAACTAAAGAGAAGAATACAGCAAATGCAAAAAGTATAATACCAGCTATCATAATGTAATATGAAAAACTTCCAGCACCGCCTATCATCATACCTATCAATACCAAATAAGGTCCGAATTGATCTCCTATAGCACATAAAGGATAGAAACCATTTCTTATAGAAAGAGGAGCATATCCTCTGTCATGCTGTATAGCATGTCCTACTTCATGAGCAGCAACGCCTAAAGCAGCAACATCAGTACCGTCATATACACCAGAAGAAAGTCTTAAAACTCTTGCAGAAGGATCATAATGGTCTGTTAATGTACCGCCTATTCTTTCCACAGGAATATCTATACCATATCCTGACAATATGTATTTAGCAGTTTCAGCACCAGTTATTCCTCTTTTATTTTCCATTCTGCTGTATTTAGCATAAGTAGTTTTTACTTTAATTTGGGCCCAAAAACCTAATATTAAACCCGGTACGAGTATCCATATATATCCAAAATAATACTCAAAATATCCAAACATATTAAAAACCTCCTATTTTTTAGTATTTTCCATTATAAAATTATAAAATAATTTGAATATATTACAACAATTTTCTATAACAATGTTAATAGTTTTAATGTAAAAAATAAATTTTGTATGTTATATGTTTTTATTGTTAGCTATAAACTTCTTATAAATTAGCGTACAATTTTAATTAAGATATAAAAAAATCTAATAATTGACATTTAATTTTTTGTTTTAAGTATAAAATTCTTATTATATGGATTAAATTAGTAAACTTTTATTATTGCTAGTCATAAACTCGCTTTATAATAGCTGACAACTTATCAGCTGCTCGTTTATGACATAAATCAATAAATTTTATCAGCATTCTTTACAGAGTATTCGATGGTTTTTCCTACAGCTTCCAAAGTTTTTTTGTCTAATTTATCTATTGTATCTTGTGATGTATGATGAAAAGGATAATCCATATCTATAACATCTATAAAAGGTATTTTCTCATTCAAAAAAGGAGTATGATCATCAATTATGCTTCCATAATGAGCATCAAAAAAATATTTGCTATATCCTAAATCATTAGCATACTGCCAAATTTTATTGTATATTGGCGAATAGTATGTATGTGCGAAACTTTCATATTTGAATTTTGCGTCTTTGCTTCCTACCATATCAAGAAGTATTCCAAATTTTATTTTTTGTTTATCTATTAACTTATCTCTTAAGATAATTTCATTCACAAAAGCAATGCTTCCCTGTATCCAGTCGGTTTCAATTAAAGAATTTCCTTCAACATCAAATAAATTTCCGTCATCTTCCAAATCAAATAATACAAAGCAAACACTATAAGGCAAATCATTATAATTTTTTAAAGCGTTCATAAGTTCAAGTAAAACACCGCTGCTGCTTGCTCCGTCATTGGCACCGCTTATAGGTTTATTTCTATTAAATGCCATAGGATCTTTTTCTGCTACTGAACGGCTGTCGAAATGGCTTGATATAATTACATAATTGTCAGTTTTTCCTTTGAGAAAAGCATATATATTTTCGCCTTTTCTGTCTTTAATGTATGGAGCTTCAAAATTATGAGTATGTACTTCATAACCCATATTAGAAATTTCTTGTTTAAATAACTCTCTTACTTTTTTATGGGCTTCGCTTCCGTAATTTCTAGGGCCTAAATCGGTTTGAGCCTTTATATATTTGTATGCATTTTCAGAATTGAAGTAAAAATTATCATTTATTTTTATACTATTATCAGTATTTGCCCTTGCATTATTACAAGAACTTAGAAAAATAGCGGTGATAAAGAGCATTATATATATATATTTCATGTTTTTTTTATTCCTAAAATGTGATAATACCGCTCAATTTTAGTGTAATATAGTTAAAAAGTCAATCTTATTGTAGTAATATACAGTATAAAATAGCTTATCGACATTTTTTTATAAAAAATTAGTCTTTACTTTTTTTTAAAAAGGTATTATAATTAATTATGTGAAGTTGATATTATGTTGCTATTTTTTAGGGGATGACTAAATAGCAGGGTAAGACATAATATACATAGCTTTAGAAAATAAAAATTACAAAAATATTTTAAGCACTATTCATGGAGGGTAGTTATGATTATCAACAATAATATTTCTGCATTAAATGCAAACAGACAATTGAATTTAACTGGAAATTCAATGACTAAAACAATCGCTCAACTTTCTAGCGGTCAAAGAATAAATACAGCTGGTGACGATGCTTCTGGATTAGCAGTATCTGAAAAAATGCGTTCTCAATACCGTGGTTTACAACAAGCTACTAGAAACGCTCAAAACGGTATCTCTTTCATTCAAACAACTGAAGGTTATTTAAATGAAACTACTAACATTATGCAAAGAATGAGAGAATTAGCTATTCAAGCTGCTAACGGTATCTATTCTGACAGCGACAGAGCTTTAATCCAAGTAGAAGTTAACCAATTAGTAGCTGAAGTTGACAGAATCGCTTCTCAAGCTGAATTCAACAAAATGAACATGTTAACTGGACGTTTTGCTGCTGACGGTCAAACTCCTATGACTTTCCACATCGGTGCTAACATGGATCAAAGAATTTCTGTTAATATAGGTTCTATGACTGCTGCTAACTTACAAGTTGGTGGAGATACTCCTATTTCTATTTCTTCAGTTGAAACTGCTAACCAAGCTTTAGGTAGAATCGACGAAGGTATACAAATGGTTGTAGCTCAAAGAGCTGAATTAGGTGCAGTTCAAAACAGAATGGAATCAATGGTAAAAAGCTTAATGATAGCTACTGAAAACACTATAGCTTCTGAAAGCGTTATACGTGATGCTGATATGGCTTCTGCTATGGTTGCTTATACTCGTGAGCAAATCTTACAACAAACAGGTGCTGCTATGTTAGCTAACGCTAATATGAAAAACCAATCTATAATGAGAATCATTGGATAATTTTTTCTAAGCGACTTATTACAAATGTAGATATAAAGCCCGTCGGTAGCAATACTGATGGGCTTTAATTTTTATATCAAAAATTAATATGATTTTCTCTTATTAAGGTTGTATATGTATAAAAATAATGTATATAGAAAAGAAAAAATAGAAGGAAGAAGTTTTTTCGGTATTATTAAAAATGGTTCTTATTTCTTTTCCAATTTAGCAATTTATGAAGATGGTATAGTTAGTGCTTGGGCTAAATTTGATATTTATCAATTTGAAAAAGCATTGGAAAGAAAATGGGTTGTATCATTTATAGAAGATAATGAGAAATTGGATATTCATGGAATAGGGGATTTTGAAATTTTAGAATCACAGTGGCTTCATAAAGATGATTATTATGAATATGTGAAAAGCATATTAAAAGAAATGAATCCTGAAATGCAGAATATTTATAAAACTACTCAAAGAGAAATAGAAAAATGGGAAAGTTTAAAAGTAGGATTTTCTGCAAGTCCAATTGATTTTAAAATGAAAGGAAAATTCGGATATGATTTATCCGACGGTAAAAGTTATTTTATATTTAGAAAATCTCCTAATTATTCATATAATAAAGAAGTATTTTTAATTTGCTATACAATTTATGATGATGAAACAATATCTTTTAATAATGATGAAAAAGTATATTCTTTTGATGATATGAAAAATATGTTTGATAAAGATGAGTTATTATTATATCCAAAAGAAGATGATACTATCATAATAGAAAATCTTGCAAAACTTAAATTAAAATCAGTTATAAAATACACAAATAAAGAAGAAAAATTAAAAGAAATAGAAGAAAATATAAAAGAGATTTCAGGTAAAGAAAATGCTTTTGATTATGCAATAAGATGTTATCATGATTATCTTGTATATCCTTCAGATTATAATAGAAAATTATTAAAAGAAGCTTATGAAAAAGTACCTGAACATGAAAGAATGTTTTTAGGAGATATGGACAATAAAGACACTGATTTCATAAGAATAATTTATACTCCTAATATAAAGAGGGAAGTATAAAACTGAGGCAGTCTTTTAGTATATACCTAAACAATTATATTTTGTCAATTTTCACTTTTTTATAAATGTAAATTATTATTTTTTATAAAGTAAAAGATTACCTAATATTAAGAAATATGTTTTACATGTAATATATATTTATTGATTTTGTATAATAATGAGTAATCAGCCGCACTTATAGAGGACATTCAGTAAGAATAAGCAATACTGTGCGGGTTGCCGCTACGGCTAGTAGTTGACAAAGTTAAAAATTTTTAGTATATAAAAAAATAACAAGCATTTTAAAAATATACTTATTTAAAACAAATATTATTTTTAATTTGAAAGGCAAATATGTCTGTATGCTTCATAAGCCACAATAGCTGCAGTATTTGATAGATTTATTGAACGTATATTATCACTCATAGGAACATATACAGAATTTTCTAAATCATTTTCCCATAATGATTCTCTTAAGCCGGTAGATTCTCTTCCGAATAGAAGTATATCATCATTTGAATAATTAAATTCGTCGTATCTATTTTTTCCAAATTTAGTAATAGGTATTATTCTTTTATTATTGTTATTGCAGTATTCTAAAAATGTATGTTCATTTTCATGTTTTGTTATATCAAGATGTTCCCAATAATCCAAACCAGCACGTCTTACTTCTTTAGAGCTTATTATAAATGCAGGCTTTGAAACTATATGCAAAGATATATTAAGTCCTACGCATAATCTTCCAATGTTTCCAGTATTAGCTGGTATTTCAGGTCTGTATAATGCTATTGATATATTAAAATTGTCTTTTATTTTTGTTTGATCCATAATGCTATAAATTTATTTTTAATATGTATTTTTTATTTTTATTTTAGTATAGTTTATATTTTTTTCAACATGTTTAATATATTAATATAATTATTATTTTAAAACTATTGATTTTTTTCATTTATAAGTTAAAGTAGTTAATTAGGGATTTTATATAAAAAGAAGGTAAGAAGAAAAAGTGAATAAAATAGAAGAATATAATCAGTCAACTTCAAAATATGAGCTATATACTCATCTTACAGAAAAAATAGTTTCAGGCGAAATAAAAGCCTTTTCAGAAATTTTTACTTATGCTAAAAACGTTAATTTTGAAAAAGTACATGATCACAAAGCAATATTAAAGGGGTTATTCGATCTTATACGTAAAATTAACTGGGGGTTTTTTAATAATTTAGATAAAGAATCTTATCCGAAACTATGGAGCAAATTCGTTATAGAAAATCAAAAATATAATTTTGCTGGGGATTTAAAACTTAGTTTGTCAATAGCTGATGTTTATATAGCAATGCTTGATATTCATGGCTATACAAAATTTTGCGAGGAAAATAAAAATAATTTATCAAAACTGCATGCATTAGATGATTTGATGCAAAATAAAGTAAGTGAAGTAACAAAATTTTATAATGTTATATCACATAGGAAGCAGGGTGATGAAATTATTATGGTATGCCCTACAGCAACAGACGCTTTGAGTGCTACAATAGCTATAATTGGTGTATTAAGTAAAAAGAGATTATTAAATGAATATCCTAGCGTTGATACTTCAGGACTTCCGGAGTTTAAAATAAGTGCCGGAATATCAGGCGGAAACACTAACAGCTCTTTGATTATTACAGAAGACGGAGATTTATCAGGATTCTTAATTAATAATGCTGCAAGAATGCAGTCAAGAGCAAATACTTTAGCTCCTAAAGAAAATAAAGTAATAGTTACAAAGAACTTACAATTTAACTTCTTGAAAGAAAATAGTAAAGTAAAAAGCGAATTATTTGAAAAGAACATTATATCTTTCTATGATAATGGAATGATATCATTTAAAGGTACAGAGATACCTATTGTAGAAGCTATATTTAATCCTAATGAAAAATATAAAGAATCATTCTTTAATGAAATGGAAGAACTTGTAAAAAGTGTAAGAGGAAATTTATGGAAGCAGAGAATGTTTACTGCAATTTTGGATTTAATATCCAAAGTAGCTAAATCAATGCCTCCTTTTGAAATAAAAGAAAAAGTTAATGATTATATATCAGGCTATACTAATGCTACTATATGTGATTTATGCGATAGAGCAAATGGAGCTTATGTAGTTAAAGAAAATTATAAAGAGGCGATAGACACTTTTGCTTTAATAATAAATTTATTAAAGACTATTCCAGATTTTGATAAAATGGTTCTAGAATATGCCGAAAGTATTTGTGCGGGGTATGAAAAAGTTTTGCCTATATATGATGTGGTTATAAAGAAGGATATAGAAGCAAATATATCTGAAATATTTCCAGCTAATCATATACCAATATTCCAAAATGTACAAAAGGCAAATGAAACCTATAATAAGTTAATGAATTATGCTATGAGCAGTAAAACATTAAAAAGAAGAAAATCTATTTGGTACGGTATTTTAGAAAAAGAATTGCCTAATTTGGTAATTAGTATGTATTCTGGTAAAAAATAATAAAAAAGTTCTTGACTTATTAATTGCATATATGTAAAAATTATGCGTTTTTGCTTGCAGAAATATTTATATATGATACACTATACAACTATTAAATCGTTTTTTTATTTTTAAGGAGTATAAATTTATGAGTTTAAAAAACTTGAAAAAACTGTTATTAATATTAACGTCATTACCTATCATTGCCTGCTCGCAGAGTCAGGGCGGAACATCTTCAAGTTCTTCTACTTCATCTGATTCAGTTGCTTATTTAAAAGGCGGAGAAGGCGAATGGGTATTAAAAATAGATGATTTTACTATTAATCAAACTAATTTTACTAAAGATTTAGAAGCTTCTTTAGTGCTTCAAGGTGCTACACCAGAACAAATAGCTATGTATGCTAATGATGCTGCTACTAAACAAATGTATGCAGATCAATTAATAAGTTCTATTTTATTATTGAAAAAAGCTGAAGAAGAAAAGTTTTTTGATACACAAGAAGCTAAAGATTTTATAAACTTATCAATAAGAAATATTAAATTCCAATATTATTTGACTAAATTAATGGCTGATGCTGCTAAAAATATACCTGATCCAACTCCTGAACAGGCTAAAGCTTTTTTTGATCAGGCTAAACAGCAATTAACTCAAATGTATGGTATAACAGAATATAATACAGAAACAGCTCCTTATATTGCTCAGTTATATAAAAATGCTTATGCTGAACAATTAGTACAAAGAGATGTAACAGATTTAAAAGATAAAGCAGTTATAGAAAGAAATACTGCAGTTTTAGGCGAAGCAAGCATACTTCCTCCTACAATAGGTCAGCAAAATACAAATGCTGCTATGCCTGCTCAAAGCAATGATTTATTACCAAGAACAAACAATTAAAATCTAATATAAATGGGAAAGGAAAATAATGTCTCAAAAAAATGAGAATAATGAAAAAAACATTAATCAAGAAAGCTCTGTAGCTGATAATAAACCTAAAGTTATAATAAAAAAGGCCAATAACAATAATAACAACAATAATGATGACGGCCAAGCTACAGCGAAAGTAAAGAAAAAAGTTATAGTAAAAAAGAAAATTATAATACATAACAAGGCTGAGAAACAGGAAGTTCAAAAGCAGGAAAATAATTCTGAAAATATAAAAAATTCTAATAGAGATAATAATAACAACAATAAAGAAAATAATAAAAATAAGAATTATTCTCATACTAATAAAGAACATAAAGACTTCAACAAAGAGAGCAAAGAAAATAAAGAAAACAAAATATTTAAAGATACTCCTATTGCTTCTCCAGTTGAAGATGTTTCTTCTTTCAAGAAAGATAATAAAAAAGACAATAAAAAAAGAGATTATGAGAAGAAAGAAAAAGAATACGATAAGAAATCTTCTCAAAAAGACTCTAAAGCTGAAGCTGCACAAAGACAAGAAAATAAAATCTTTAATAAACTTCAAGCTAAAAAACGTCAGCAGGAACAGAGACTTGCAAGTGTTGAAAAAGAAATCAGCATAATGGAAACTATTACTGTAGGTGATTTAGCTAAAAAGATGAATTTAAGAGCTTCTGACATAATATCCAAACTTATGGGAATGGGTACTATGGCTAGAGTTAATGATATAATTGACTCTGATACTGCTACAATTATAGCTGATGATTTCGGCTGTAAAGTTAATGTAGTGTCTTTACAGGAAGAAGCTACTATTGAAGTAAAAGAAGATAGAGAAGAAGATTTGAAGCCTCGTCCTCCAGTTGTAACAATTATGGGACACGTTGACCATGGTAAAACTTCGCTTCTTGATGCTATAAGACATAGTAATATTACTTCTAAAGAAAGCGGCGGTATTACTCAAAATATTGGTGCTTATAAAGTAAAAATACCTAGCGGAGAAATAGCATTCATTGATACTCCAGGACACGCTGCATTCACTATGATGAGAGCTAGAGGTGCTAAAAGTACTGACATAGTAATACTTGTTGTTGCTTCAGACGACGGAGTAATGCCTCAAACAGTTGAAGCATTGAACCATGCTAAAGAAGCTAATGTACCTATAATAGTTGCTGTTAATAAAATGGATTTGCCTAATGCCAGTATGGATAAAGTAAAAGCTGCTTTATCTGAATATGGTCTTACTCCGGAAGAATGGGGTGGAGATACTCAATACATTGGTGTTAGTGCCTTAACAAAACAAGGTATTAATGATTTATTAGAGGCTATTATTTTACAAGCTGAAATGTTGGAATTAAAAGCTAATCCTAACAGAGAGGCAATAGGTATAGTATTAGAGGCTTCTCTTGATCAGGGCAGAGGTCCAGTAGGTACAGTATTAGTACAAAATGGTACTTTGAAAATAGGAGACTATTTCGTATGCGGACTTTCTGTTGGTAAAGTACGTGCTATGGTTAATGATTTAGGTCAAAGAGTTACAAAAGCTTTGCCTTCTACTCCTGTTGAAGTTCTAGGTTTTGAAAAGACTCCTGAAGCAGGCGAATCATTCAATGTTATGCTTGATGAAAAAGAGGCTAAAGCTATAGCAGATAAGAGAGTACAATTAAAACAGCAAGAAGCTTTGAAGGCTAATGTTAAAGTTACATTAGAAAATCTTTATGAGAAAATAGCTTCTGATGCTATGAAAGAGTTTAAAGTTATTATTAAAGCAGATGTACAAGGCAGTGCTGAGGCTTTAAGAGATGCTTTAAATAAAATACAAAGTGATAAAATTCGTTTCGTTTCAATATATAGTGCCTCAGGTGCAGTTACTGAAAGTGATGTAAACTTGGCACATGCTTCTAATGCTATTATTATAGCATACAGAGTACGTCCTTCCGCTAAAGCTAGAGAATTGGCAGAAAAACTTGGAATACCTATAGAAAGATATGATATCATTTATGAGGCAATAGAATCTATTCAAAATGCTATGAAAGGTTCTCTTGAAAGACTTAAAAAAGAAGTTGATATCGGTACTGTTGAAGTTAGAGATGTATTCCATGTACCTAAAGTTGGTACTATTGCCGGTTGTTATGTAACTAGCGGTAAAATAGAAAGAAATGCTAGTGTAAGAGTAATGAGAGATAATGTTCTCATATACACAAGCAAAATATCCAGCTTAAGACGTGTTAAAGATGATGTAAAAGAAGTTGCTACTGGTTATGAATGCGGTGCTTCTATAGAAAACTTTAATGATATTAAGAAAGGCGATATATTAGAGATATTCAAGATTGAAGAAATAGCACAAGATTTATAATCTTTTGTATTTAAATATTTTATAAGCGATGAATTCATTATGGGTTCATCGCTTTTTTTATTGTTATTTTTATTTTTGTATATAATTTTATTCTTATTCATGTATTATTACCGTATATATATATTGCTTTTTATGTATAAAATGTATTGTAGAGTTGAAAAAATGTTAACAGTTATGCTTAAAATAAAGTAAAATTTTTTTTATTTATTTTTTTATCATTGATTATTTATTTTTTATATGACATAACAATATATATGATGAAAAATACATAATATAGGAAATTGAATATGAAACAATATTTTATTTTTATTTTGTTATCTATTATGTCATTAGTATCATGTACAAAAAATACTGGCATAGTTGTAACAAAACCTGGTTCAAATTTAATTTTAGACAAAATGAATTCTGGAACTTGGGGAGGTGCAGCAGTATCTGATGGCGGAAACAGATTAGATATAAACAACAGCCAAAATGGTAATGAAGGTAGTTATACATTTGATTCTTCTGTACTTGGTATAGGAGCTATGTATAAAGATCAAAACGGAGGTTATTTATTAACAGTTCCAATGGGACCAGATTTGGTTGTAGTAAAAGTTGACCAAAGTGGTAAGAATGCTATTAATGCTGTTTTAGATGTATTAGATTATGCTGGCGGAGAATCTGTTATTGGAAATTTGGTTAATGTTGTAGTAAAAGAAGGTGCTGATAATATTGATTTGAGCAATCCTGATAAAATACTTGCAGGAATTAACATTCCAATGGAAAAATATGAAGAAGTAAAAAATATATTGATGTCATCTAACAAAAATAGTTTTACAAATGCTGAAACTATACAGTAATTTTTTTAGAGTGTGATTTATGAAAAAGAATTTTATAATAATATTTATTTTGATTAGTTTATCAAATGTTGTATTTGCTAAAGGTTTACCATTATCTACTGAAGCAACAGGAGAAGATTATAGCTGGATTAAAGGCAGACAAATGATTAGTTTGAATTTCAATCCTGGAATATCTGTATTTGCTCCTTTATATTTTAATGATATATTCAGACATGGAAAACATATAGCAGGTATGTTGGGTATGAATTTAGGAGATATAGGCTCTTATTTTAATTATGCTGAAGTTAAGGGAACATCTTGGTTTTTGCCTAGAGTAGAGTATTCTTTATTTGTGCATAATCAAATAGCTCTTGAGGCTGGAATAGGAGTATATGGAAGTGAGTATCTATTAAATATTAGTAAAGAAAATGCTAGTAAATTGTTAACTGATATGGGACAAGGTGATTATGCAAGTGTTATTGCTTCAGATACTAAATTCAAAGCTTCATTTGTATTTATGCCTACTACATTTGGTGTTAAGTTTTATGGTAAGAAAAGACAATTTTATAATGCTTTCCGTTTAGGTATAGATGCATTTTTCTATACTATTGAAACAGAAAACGGCTTAACAGGAATAAAAACTACTCAGTCTATATCAGATGCGGCAGTTTATGTTTCTTATGAAATTGGTTGGAATATAGAATTATTCCCTACTAAAGAGTGGAGAGTAAAACCTATGATAGATATAGGTCTTTTAGAAATTGGTTACTATGTAAGACCTTGGGCAGGCAATGTATATGGTGCTATACAAGGAAACTTAGGTGTTTTAACTGCTGGTTTTGTTCAAATGCCTTTACCTGCTTGGGAAAGCGTTCCTGGTTGGGCTAAAATAGTTTCTAATTTAAGAATAGGTTTATTCCCTAGAATAGGCGTTAGTATAAGATTTTAATGGATTGGATTATGAAAAAAATAATAATACTTATATTTGTTTTAATATTATCAATTAATACTGTAATGTATGCGGCAAGTTATGAAAATGCTAAGCATGCTGTAGGCATAGATTTTGGTACTACAATATTTTCTGCTGTAACTTTGCCTGGTGTTGCTAATTTAATATTTCAGCCAAAAAATGGTGCTACTGAAAAATTATTTAAAGGCGGTTTCGGTATAAGATTTACATACAATTACAGATACTTGCCTAAACAGGCAATAGATGCTACTTTTGGTATATATACTTTCAGTGGTTATTACAATGGAGTAAAGACTATTGAAGGAACCAGTAATTATGAAAAATTTTATAATGCTGATGTTGTAGCTATACCTGCTTCTATAGGTGTAAGATTCTATTTCAATAAAAGAGATAAAGATAATGGCTTCTTCCTTCTTCCTAAAGTTGGTATGACTATATTTGCTGTAAACGGCAGAGATTATCAGGCTAATAAACAGGAAAAAAGTGCTATAGCTAATTTCTATATATCTGGCGAAATGGGTTTCAAGATAGATATGTTTACAAAAATGGGTGCTGAATGGCCAGTACGTCCATTTATAGATATATCAATATTAGATTTCGGTTATTCATTTACACATGGAATCAGATTTGTACCGCTCCCTAGATTGGCTGTTGGTTTGGCATTCTAAAATATATGTTAATATAAAAATAAATAGGTATGGTTTTTTTACTATACCTATTTTTTTTATATTTATAAAAATTTTTCTTGTAAATAAAAAAAATATTGGTATACTACTAATTATATATATCTTATTCAACAATAAAAAATGTAAAAATGAAGGAAATTATTTATGAGTATTTCTTATGAAGACAGCGGAGTCAGCAGAGAGGAAGGTTATAAAGCCGTTTCTCTTATGAAAGAAGTTGTAGCTAAAACTATGCATGAAAATGTGCTTAATAATATAGGCAGTTTTGGTGCTATGTATGAACTTGGAAAATATAATAATCCAGTTTTGGTATCCGGGACAGATGGTGTTGGTACGAAATTAGAAATAGCATTTTCTATGAAAAAGTATGACACTATAGGAATAGATGCTGTTGCTATGTGTGTGAATGATGTACTTTGTCATGGTGCTAAACCTATTTTCTTTTTAGATTATTTAGCTTGCGGAAGATTAAATGGTGAAACTGCTGCTTTGATAGTTAAAGGTATTGCTGACGGCTGTTATGAGGCTGGAGCTGCTTTGATAGGCGGTGAAACTGCTGAAATGCCTGGTTTTTATAAAGAAGGCGATTATGATATAGCAGGTTTTTGTGTTGGTGTTGTTGAGAAAGATAGAATCATTGATGGTTCAAAAGTTTCTGAAGGGGATGCTATTATAGGTATTGCTTCTTCTGGTTTTCACAGTAATGGATATTCGCTTATAAGAAAATTAGTTCGTGATTATAATGCTGTATATGAAGGCGAAAAAATCGGAGAAACTCTTTTAATTCCTACTAAAATATATGTTAAAAAAGTTTTGCCTTTATTAGATAAATATAATATTAAAGGTATGGCACATATTACAGGCGGCGGACTTATAGAAAATGTTCCTCGTGCTGTTGCTAAAGGTTATAAGGCTGTTATCAAAAAAGAGAGCTTCCAAACTCCTAAAATATTTAATTATATTAAGTATCTTGGAAATATCAAAGAAGAAGAAATGTATAATACTTTTAATATGGGCATAGGATTTGTAATAATAGCTGCAAAAGAAGATAAAGATAATATTATAAATGATTTAAAAGAAATGAATGAATATGCTTATGAAATAGGTTATATTGCTAAAAATGAAAATGAGGATAAGAGTGATATATGCTTAGAATAGCTGTTTTAATTTCCGGCGGCGGAAGCAATTTAAAATCATTGATAGAATCACAGGATAATAATTATTATAAAATAGATATTGTTATTGCTGACAGAAAATGCGGGGGCTTAAATATAGCCGAAAATGCTGGTATAAAAGCTGTTTTGATAGACAGAAAATTATACAAAGATGAATTATTCAAAAAAATAGATGATGAATTATCTAATATAGATTTAGTTGTTCTTGCAGGATTTTTATCTATAGTAGATTCAAATTTTATAGCAAAGTGGGCTAATAAGATTATTAATATTCACCCTTCGCTTCTTCCTAAATTTGGCGGAAAAGGAATGTATGGTATTCATGTTCATGAGGCTGTTATAGCAAATAAAGAAAAAGAATCAGGCTGCACTGTACATTATGTTACTGATACTATAGACGGAGGCGATATTATAATGCAGGCTAGGGTAGAGGTAAAGGAAGATGATACTCCGGAAATACTTCAAAAAAGAGTATTAGTAGAGGAGCATAAACTTCTTCCTGCAACTGTTAAGAAATTATCTCAAGCTGTTTAATTTATTTACCCATATAATAAATATAAGCTGACATTATTGATATTTCTCCTGCTGTTTCATTACCTTCATTTTCTTCATCGCTGTAGCTGAAATAACTTGATAATGGTGCATAATCGTCTTCAGTTATATTGTAATCTATACTTGTTTTTATAATAGAATCATTTAAATCTGAAACTATTAATTTAGCATCATCGCTAATTATATTATTAGGTTTATTATATATGCTTGATATTCCAAAAAATAGTAATAATACTGCAGCTACAGAACCTATATATCTTATTACTTTATATTTATTGAATGTGTTTTTCTTGTTCACTATAATAGGATTATTACCTAAAAGTATAGATGACATAGAATCTAATTCATTTTTAAACTTCTGACATGATTTGCATTCTGATAAATGCTTTTCCATTTCAAATATTTCATCTGTATTTAAATCATTGTCTTTGTATCTGCTTATTAGCATTTCATAATATTCATGATTGTTTTTCATAAGCTCACCCCCATTTTTTGCATAATAGATAAGAGTTTTTTTCTAGCTCTGAAAATTCTAGTTCTTACTGTATTAACAGGAAGATCTAGTTTTTCAGATATTTCGTTATAAGAATAATTTTCATATTCGGCCATCATAAGCGGTATACGAAAATCATCTTCCAATTTTGCCAATGCCTCTGCTAGTATAATTTTATTAATACTATGATCATTATCTGATTCCTGCACCTCTGAATTTCTATATTCTTTAAGTCTGTATTTCTTTTCTCTTTCTCTTTTTCTAATATGATCTATTGCCCTATTGAAGGACACTCTATAAAGCCAAGTATAAATCTTGCTTCTTCCTTCAAAACTTTCTCTTTTTATATAAAAGCTTACAAAAACGTCCTGCACTATTTCTTCTGCCTCATCAGTATTAGAAATAATGGAATAAACCAAATTAAACAATGGTTTTTTATATGTTTCTATAAGCTCTTTATAGGCTTCTTCATTGCCTATTTTAAAAGCATCTATATTATCTTCATAAGCCATAGTTTCGTTCATACTTACCCTTAAATTATTTCATTATTTCATCATACAACTATTTAGCTGTGCTTTTTGCTCAGGGGTTAGTACATCAATGATATCTAAATCCCTAACTATTCTCAAATAATCCCTTAATGCTTCCTGCTCTTTTTTACTTTTTATTAATTCTTTTAATTTATTTCTGTCAGTATTTTCTTTCATTAATTCCATTCTAATATTGTTTTCTATTCTTTCTATTTCAAATCTTATAGGTTCTTCTTCAGTTATAAATTTTATAGCAATATCATACATTTTATTTGCTTGTTCATCTGTAAGTACTATTCCTGCTCTTCTAAAAAACTGCAATGGATCATGACCTAATCTTTTATCAAAATCATCTCTGCCTCTATGTCTTGGACCTCTAGGGCCGCCTCCATGAGGACCTGGACCCATTGGACCTGGCTGACCTAAAAGAGTTAAAGATAATATCAATATTAGTGATGTGATGTATACTACTTTTTTCATAAACTCTCCTTACAAAACTGCTGTCAATTTTATTTAATGATCCTCTAAATCCATTTATTTAGACGATTTACAGATAAAAAAGTTCCCTTACTTTTGGAAAATTATATAATATTTTATCTTTTTTATATCAGTGTCGGAAAATAATTCTAAAATATCCAAATCGCATGACATAATAAGATAGTCAAAATCTGCTTCTTTTCTCTTTTTTTCGTAAATAAGTTCTTTTATATTTTTTAAATTGATTTCATCTCTTTCATATTCTTTACTTATTTTGAAATCTATATCTTTTATTTCTTTTAATAGTATTTTTGCATCGTATGAATATTTATTTACTATTAATTTGATATTTTCTAATTGATCCTTTTTTATTTCTATACCAGCATCTCTAAGAAGTTTTAAAGAATTATCACTTATTTTAAAATTATCATTAGCGTATAAAATACTTATATTAAACAAAATAAAAATAAATATTATGAATTTTTTCATATATCTCCAATCTAAATAAAGTAATTTAATTTTTTATTATTTACCCTTTAGACGAATATAAAAATAAAAAGTTCCTTAAAAATAACTTTCAAATAACTTTATTTTGTATCTTTAAAAAAGTCTTTTTTTGTACTATAATATTAGAATTACAAAAATATTTTAATTACAAATATAAAGGTTCGGATATAAAATGTACAAAATAATTGCTTTTGATGAAAAACTGAAAAGGGTAAAAATACTCTATGATGACAATTCTAAAAATGCCATGTTTTCTTTAATGCGTTATATAAAGTCAAAGATAAATGCAGAGATGAAAGAAAAAGATAACGGCTATTTATTATTTAATGAAGATAAGAAATACTTTTTTTATATTGTAGAAAATGATGCTTTATATATAGAAGTATTAGAACATGATGATAAAGTGGCTTTTTCAAATTTTAAATATATGGAAGGAGAGTTTAAATCTTATATAGAAGATATTAATTTGCTTCAAATAAATGAAAAAGTAAAAAATATAAATGCTGCTATAAAGGATAATATGTGGCTTGATTTCATGATTTCTGATTATGAAAAAGATTTGCATATTGTAGCAAGCAATGATTTAAGCTGCTATCATAGTATAGAAGTGATTTTTAAAAATGCTTCTTTTGTACAATGTTCAAAACATTTTAATGTATGTCCAAATGAGTATGATGTATTTTATGTTTGCAGCAGCGATGATATTGAATATATTAATAAAAGTTATAAAAATATAATAAATGAGAAGTATTCTGTTATAATAAAAATTAAGCCAGATGATACTAATAGTTTCTTTTATATAGCTTGCGATGGTTTGGAATTTATAGATGAAGAAGTAAGATACGATTATGATTTTACATCTTTGTATTCTTCTGATAAGGAAAACATTATAAAGAAATATGATCTTAAAAAAGAAAATAATGCTTGGTATCAGGAAAAAGAAAATTCACATAAAACATTAATATTTACAGATAAATTTTTAAATAGAAATGATACTATTGGTATATTGTTTAGAATATATAAATTATGTTTTGCCAAAGTAAAATATTTTAGGGCTTATCCATTCAAATTTGAGCCTTATAAATATGATTATAAAAAAGGATTCATTAAAACAGAACTTTGGGACGCAGAATTCTTCAAACATACGGATTCTGGATATATGCTTGATTTAAGATTCTTGCAGTCTATAACAGTTTATGAAGATTTTGTTAAATTATGCAAAGAACTGGAATCTTTTGAAAAATGATGTATTATTTATAAATGGATTTATTTCTTCAATTATTGTTCGGTGCTTTCCTTGGTGCTGTATCTGGGTATTATACTAACACAATTGCATTAAAAAAGTTATTTTCAAATAATGGAATAATAGCAAGGGAAAAGGATAAATTTATTGATGAAATAAGTAAAATGATATCCGTAAAAATCATTAATTATGATTCTATATTTAAAGAAATCAAAAAAGATAAATTTAAAAATAATATAAAAGAATTTTTCAAAAATGTAAAAGACAAATTAATATCAAAAACAGATATAAAAATAAAAAACATAGTAGGGTTTAATAAAACTAAAGATAATATTGTAAACTGGACAAAAGAAAATACAAAAGATTCTGTTATTTTGATACTTAATGATATATTAAAAAATGTTAAAGTTAAACAGATTATAGATGATAGGCAAGTTAAATATATTATTAATAATGTAATAGATTCTTTTGTATCTTATGACAGAAAAAATAACTTTATTAATACTACTCTAAAAAAAATAGCTGATGATGAAAAATATAAAATTATATTAAAAGAGATTATAGACAATATATTTAATAATTTATCTAATAAATCAAATGAAAGTGATTATGAAAAATTAATAAGGTCTTTGATTGAGTATTCAAATATACAAAATTGTTTTTATAATTTTCTTTCTTCATTGTCTTCTAAAAGAATAAATGATTTATTTACTGTAGATGATATTTCTGAGATAAAAGATATTATTAATCAGTTATCAAGAAATAAAGATTTTGAAAATATTATTGATTATGTAATAGATGAATTATATTTAAAATTAAAAGATACTGATAAAACTATATATGAATTATTAAATCCAAATATAGCAAACAGATTGAATTTAGTATTATCTGATATACTTCCAAAATTGATAGATATAATAATTCCAATAATAAATGAAAATAAATTGAGATTAGATACTATTATAGAAGAAGCTGTTGATGAAGAAATAGAAAATATAGACGGTATTTTTTGGCAGTTTATAGTAAAATTGATAAGGAAAGTTTTTTTACAAGATATAGCTGCAAGATATAAAATAGTTCAAAAGATTATAGAATACGTAGAAAAGTATAAAGAAAATTCTGATGATATTATTAAAGCCATTACAAATGATATTGTTAATTATTTAAACGATACAAAAATTTCTGTTATATTAAAAAATGTTAATAATATAGACAATGTAAAAAATATAGTAAAGGATATTGTATTATTTAATATAAGAGAGATTCCTGATTCTTGGATAGAAAAGTTCTTAAATATGAGAATAGATGTATTAGTAGATTCTAATATGATAAAGGATTTATATACATTCTTAGAAAAAGAGATTATTAAATATATATCATCAAATTCTATTATAGAAAAAATTAAATCAGTAATAAATAAAAAAATAGATTCTTTAAATGCTGATACATTGAAATTAATTTTAGATAATGAAAAAATTATAAGCATAATTAATCAAAATAGATCTAATATAGAAAATTATATATTTGATATTTATAATCAATACAAAGATAGAAATATTAATAGTTTATTTGAAGATATTGATTATATATTTGAGCTGCTTTTTGAATTATTTGAAAATATTATAAATAAATATTCTGATAAAAATTTAAATGAATTTATTATAAATAAAGAAAATCAAATAAATTATTTTATAGATAATAATGCCTATAATTCAATATTAAGTTTTTTGAGTAAAGAGAAAATTTTTATATCAAATATAATAGACTCTCTAGTAATAAAAACAATAAAAAATAATATGGGCAAGCTCAATAAAGATGAAATAGCTAGAATAGCGAATGATTTTATGGGTAAGGAATTAGAGCCTATAAATATGTTAGGTGCTTTACTAGGACTTGTATTTGGATTATTTACCGCTTATTTATTTCCTACAAATTCATTCAATCTTTCTCTAGGATATTTAAATTATATAGCAGAGCCTTTAGTATATACTTTTATAGGCTGGATAACAAATGTTCTTGCAATTTATTCTATATTTCAGCCTTATGAACCTTTATTTGGTATAAAGAAAAAAGTTTTTTGGGGTGCTGTGGCATGTGAGAAAAACAGATTTGCTGCTTCAATGTCTGATTTTGTTAATGATAGGCTTATGGAGAAAGAGGGTATATTAGATATACTTGATAATAAAAAAGATATAGAAAATAATTTGATTAAAGATAATTATAAAACATTTTTTAATTATATGCTTGAAGATGAAAAAATAGTAAGTTTTAATATATTTTCAAGTTTAAAAAATAATTTAAATAGTATCATAAAAGGAAGTATCAATTCTATAAAATCTGGAGCGGTTCAATTTGTTATTAAAAATAATTATTTAGATAAAATAAAAGAAAATAAAAATATTAAAAAATCAATTATAGATTATACAAATAGTAATATAGATAATATATTGATATCGATATTAAACTCTTTGTTAAAAAATATTGATGTTGTACCATTAAAAGAGTTTATACAAAATATAGTAAGAAATAATTTAAACGATTTAAGCAGATTTAAAAATATAATAGTTACTAATATGATAAAGGCTCTTAATTCAAATTCTGTTAGAGATAGAATATTTATTATAGTTACTGATTTACTTGATAATGAAATATCTAAAAACGGTGATAAAAAAATAAAAGAGATGTTTGGAGGAGAAATTCTCAATCTTGTTAAATCTAATAATGAATTTATATTTTCTATGATGAATAAAAAATTGAATGAAACTTTAAATAATAATAGATATGAAATAAGAGATATGATTTTAGAGAATGTTCCTTTAAGAAATGATTTTGTTGTAGATTTAGTTGATAGAATAATATTAAATTTAATAAATAGAAAAATTCCTGTTTTTATTAATGATATGAAATATAATATTATGAATATAAGTTTTAATTTCTTAGATGATAATATTTTATCAAAAAAAGTTGCTTATTTATTTGGAGATGAAAAACTTTATGAGGTTAATAGTTTAAGAAAGTATTTAGATGACACTATAGATAATAATCAAAAAATGATATTGAATGTTTCAAATATGTTATTTGAAGTTTTAGTTAATAATTTGGATAATAAAATAACAGAAAAATATATCAATTTATTTTTAAAAAATACAGATAATGAATTTTATGATTTAATAAAAAGATTGTGCATTAATATTTATAACAATAGAGATAATGTTATTACAAGTATTAGAAATTATATAGAAAATAGATTATATCCTATTAGTATAAAAGATTGCATAAATATAGAAAAATATTTTGATGATGTGTTTAATGATATTTTTAAATACTCAAAAAATGGTATAGAAGAATTTTTGATTCATATATCAAATGATGATAATTTAATTGATTTGGATAATTTGAAAGAATCTCTTTATAAATTGCTTGAAACTTTAGAGAATGATGAATTAATAAATAATACAATATACATAGAATCAAAGAAAATATTATTAAATTTAAGAAATGATTTGCTTGATATTATAGATGATGAAACAAAATATTATTTTTTGAATTTGATTATTGATTGTGCCAAAGATGATATTAATTTGATAATAGAAGCAATAGATTTTTCAAAGATTACAAGAGAAGAAATAGACAATATGAATCCTAAAAATATACATGATGTATTTAATTCTTTTGCCAAGAAGTATTTAAATAGATTAAAATTATACGGTATGTTTGGAGGATTGGTTGGAGTTTTGCTTGTTATTATCAAGTGTGTGAATACAGTTAATGCAGATGTTTTTAATGTTCTTAATATTATTGTTATTGTATTAACAGGTATTTTATCAATATTTATGATTATTAATATAATAAAGAATATTTAGTTTAAAGTATTTGAGCTTTACTTACATACCCCGCCCTTTAAAATTTATTGCTTTATTTGGAATTATAATACTATTATTATCTTTATAGCTTGATTAGAAATTCCAGCACCCGCCCAAGTTTTGTTTAAATTTTAAAACTTTATTTAACGCACGGTAAACTAAATCTATAATATGATAAAATATTGAATAAAAAATAAATTTATATTTTTAGCTTCATTCTGCGTGCGTAGTGTGGGCCATTGTTTATAAATATTTTAAATATATATTGTGTATATAATAAAAAAAGTGTATAAAATTATGAATATTTCTAAAATAAAGAATTTTTAATATGTAAATTATAAAAAAAATATATTTTTGGTATAAATTGTTTAAAACTTTTTTCAAAAGTATTCGTCTAAAATAAAGACAAATTGAGATTGATAAAAATAGATTGTATGCTATTATTATATAAAGCAGGGGTGAATTGAATGAGAAATTTTATAGAATTAGTAGTAAAAAGACCAGTAGCGGTTTTCATGTGTATGATAGCTGTACTTATACTGGGATTTGTAAGTTTAAGTAAATTGGCAGTAGATTTTTTACCGGATATGGAACTTCCATATATTACAGTAAGAACAGAATATGAGAATGCAGGCCCGGAAGAAGTTGAAAAATCAGTAACTAGAATAGTAGAAAATGCAGTTGCTACAGTAAGCGATATTAGTACAATAACATCTACTTCAGAAGAAGGACAATCAAGCGTTTTTATAGAGTTTAACTGGGGAACTGACTTAGCGGTTGCTACAGCAGATGTTAGAGAAGCAATAGATACAGCAAAAAATTCTCTTCCAGATGATGCAGAAAATCCAACAGTATTTAAGTTCTCAACAGATATGATGCCTATTATGGAAATAGCTTTTTTCGGTACAGATAATCTAGGAGCATTATATAATTTAATAGATAATCAGGTATTAAATAAAATAGAACAAGCTTCAGGAGTTGCAAGAGCTGAGATTAGAGGCGGACTAAAAAGCGAGATGAAAGTTGATTTAGTTTTGAATAGACTTCATGCTTATGGTATAGATATTAATAGTATAGTTTCGCTTTTATCTTCAGAGAATCAAAATTTATCAGGCGGCGATACTTATGAAGGCGTTTATAAATATACTTTAAGAACAATGGGAGAGTTTACAACGGTAGAAGATATTGAAAATACAGTTGTAGCATTAAAAACAAATGATACTCCTATAAAATTAAAAGATGTAGGCAGAGTTTATCAAGGATACAGCGATGATTCAGAAATAGTAAAAATTAATGGAATGCCTGCAATATCAGTTTCTGTTAATAAAGAATCAGGCGGAAATTCTGTTAATGTATCTAAAGCAGTTCAAAAACAATTAGCTAATCTTAATCTTCCGGAAGGAGTTGAATACGAAATTTTATTTAATAGTGCTGACAATGTAAATGAATCTATAAAAGGTGTATTAGACACAGCTTGGCAGGGAGGTTTATTTGCCGTTATAATATTAATGCTTTATTTATGGAATATTAAAACAGTTTCTATAATAGCAGTTTCTATTCCTATATCAATAATTATCACTTTTACATTGATGTATTTTATGGGAATAACTTTGAATATAATATCATTATCAGGGCTTGTTTTAGGTATTGGTATGATGGTAGATAACTCCATTGTTGTGCTTGAAAATATATTCTATTACCGAAATAATGGTTATGGAAAATATTCATCTGCTATAAATGGAACTTCTTCAGTTGCACTTGCTATATCTGCTTCTACACTTACAACTATAGCAGTATTTTTACCATTCCTTTTTGTTGAAGGACAAACAGGACAATTATTCATAGATTTATGTATTACAGTAACAGTATCTATGATAGGATCTTTATTTGTGGCACTTACTATAGTTCCTATGCTTGGAGCTAGACTTGTAACAAATAAAAAGACTAAATTTTTAATACCTATAGAAAATTTTGTTAATAAAAACTTTCATGACAGAGTTAATAATTTGTATTCATCAATACTTCATTATTCTATAAAAAATAAGAAGAAAGTATTGATTTCATCTTTATCAGTAATACTTGTAATAATAGCATTAGGCTTGATATTTATAGGTAAAGAAGGATTTCCTACTTCAGATGAAGGACAATTTAAGATAGATGTAAAAATGCCGGTTGGTACAAAATCCGAACAAACACAATCATTTGTAACAAGAATGGAAAGCGATATACAAAAGATAATAGGCGAAGATTTTGACAGAATGCAGTCAAGAGTAAAATCAGGCTCAGAAGAAAATACAGCAGAAATAAGAATACAATTAAGAGAGAAAAGCGAAGGAAGAAAGAAATCAGTTGATGAATATATAGAAATAACAAGAAATGCTTTAACATCATATCCGGCACAAATTAATATAGCAGCCATCACAACTTCAGCAATTGGCGGCGGCGGAAGAAATGGAGGAACAGGCGGTCACGAAATAGAAATAGAAGTAGTAGGAGATGATTTGGATAAAGCTACAGAAATTGCTAATAATATAATTTCTGTAATAACAGATATAGAAGGTATAAGAGAACCTAGATTAAGCAGAGATGACTCTAATCCGGAATTAAAAATATATGTTAATAGAGAAATAGCAGCTAAAATGGGCATTAATGTAAATACAATAGCTAATATAATAAAAACAAGTTTTGCAGGAACAACAGCTACTACTATGACACCAGCTAATTCAGATGTTACAGATATAGATGTTAATGTTCAATTAGGAGAGCCGGACAGATTAAAAATAGATGATATATCAAGACTTATGATACCTACAACAGCAGGAATAGTACCTATATCATCAATAGCTACAGTAGAAAAAAGTTACGGCCCTACAGAAATAGAAAGAAAGGACAGCACTAGAATAACAACAATAAAAGCTTCAGGATATAACAGAGCTTTAAGCGATATAATGATTGATGTTCAAGAAAAAATAAAAAAAGAAGTATTCGTACCTTCAGGATTTATTATCAATTATACAGGTGATTTTGAAGATATGAATGAGGCATTTTTACAGCTTCTTCAGGCTTTGATATTGGCATTAGTTTTAGTTTATGCAATAATGGCAAGTCAGTTTGAATCATTTATAGCACCTTTTGTAATAGCATTGGCTATACCATTTGGTTTTGCCGGTTCTTTAATAGCTTTATTTATAGGCGGACAAACTTTAAGCGTATACAGCGGAATAGGTTTTATAGTTTTGATTGGTATTGTAGTAAATAATGGTATTGTACTTATAGATTATATGAATCAGCTTATGCATGAAAAACGTATAAGCGGAGATGAGGCAGCATTAGAATCAGGGCCAAGACGTTTAAGACCTGTATTAATGACTACTTTAACTACTATACTTGGACTTTTGCCTATGGCATTATCAGGCGGAAGCGGAAATGAAATGTATCAGCCATTATCTTTAGCTATACTTGGAGGACTTTTACTTTCAACAGCATTTACTTTGATAATAGTACCTACAGTTTATGCTGCTATAAGAAATAAAATACCTCTAAAAGATTATGAGAAAAAAGATATGGAAAGCAGAAACGATTTTAGTAATTATGATACAGTAAATGTGACAGGTAAGTGATGTTTTTTTCATAAATTGTTTATTTTGTTTGGTGGGGCTTTATTATAAAATAAAGCCCTATTATTTTTTATATTAATATATTATGCTATATTATATAATATAAATTTGTAATTAATTGAAAATTGTATATACTATATATAGTATATAAATACTAGAATTCAATATAGTAGGATATTAAGTGAAGAAAATATTTACAGACATACCTCATCCAATAAAAGAAATAGCAAGAATATTGCATGTTGAAGGCTTTCAGTGTTTTTTAGTTGGCGGAGCTGTTAGGGATTCAATAATGGGGCTTACTCCTCATGAATATGATATAACTACCGATGCCAAACCAGAAGATGTGCAGAGAATATTTAAATACACTATTCCAACAGGAATAAAGCATGGCACTGTGCTTGTTATTATAGAAGATATGCATGTAGAGATTACAACTTTCAGAAGCGATGGAAATTATAGCGATGGAAGGCACCCAGATAATGTTGAATATGCTTCTAATATAGAAGAAGATTTGCCTAGGAGAGATTTAACAATAAATGCTATGGCTTATAATGTTTTAGACGGAACACTCATTGATATGTTTGACGGTATGAAAGATATTAAGCGTAGAATAGTAAAATCTGTTGGAAATCCTTATGAGAGATTCATGGAAGACGGCCTTAGAATAATGCGGGCTATAAGATTTGCTACTAAATTGAATTTTGAAATAGAGAAAGAAACTTTTGAAGCTATAACGCATTCTACTGGTATGCTTGCTTCAATAGCGGCAGAACGTATAAGAGAGGAGTTTAACGGTATATTATTATCAGATAATCCTTTCAGAGGTTTAGAGTTATTAAGAAAAACGGGAGTGCTTCCTTTAATATTGCCGGAACTTATGCAAGGTTATGGAGTTACTCAAAATAAATTCCATAAGTATGATGTTTATTATCATATACTTCATACTATACAGGCAGTTGAGCCTTTAGAAACAGAAGAATTAACTTTATTGGTAAGATTGGCGGCATTATTCCATGATATAGCAAAACCTATGGTTCAGAAGAAGGTATCAAAGCAAGATGATCCGGTTTATTATAATCATGAGGTAGTAGGTGCTAGTGTTGCTAAAAAGATAATGAAAAGATTAAAATATTCTAATTCAGAGATAGATTTTGTAACTTTATTGGTAAGACAGCACATGTTCTACTATCAAGATGAATGGACAGATGGTGCGGTTAGAAGATTTATGCGAGCTATAGGGGTTGAGAATATAAAACCTCTTTTGAAGCTTAGAGAAGCTGACAGGCTAGGAAGCGGACATAGGAAAGATAAGGAAAGTAAGGCTATACCTAAACTTTTAGCTAGAATAGATAAGATAATAGAAGAAGAGAATGCAATTACAGTAAAAGATTTGAAAATAGACGGAAATGACTTGATTAATGAGTTTAATTTAAAACCTAGCCCTTTAATAGGTAAGATATTAAATTATTTGCTTGATTTAATATTAGATGAGCCTGAATTAAATAATAGGGAATTTTTATTAGAAAAAACAAGAACATTTTTGGAAAGTAATAACATAAAAGATGAGGCTTAAGAGAGATGTACCTTCTTGCAGATATCGGAAATACAAGAGTTAAGTTGGCAATGTTTGAAGATACTAATGTTCCTATTTATTATGAAGCTATAGAACATAGTAATGCTTTAGATTTGGTAAATGCATTAAATAAAATAAAGAATAATCACCCATATATAGAAAATATATATTACAGCAGTGTTTCATTGAAAGTAAATGATTTATTTGAGGGCAGTGTAGAGGATTGTTTTAATATGAAGCCTTATAGGGTTACTCATAGCGATATAAAATTAAAAGATAATTTATATGAGCCTAAAAATGCTGTAGGTATAGACAGGCTCTTATCTACTTATGCCTCTATATGTCTTGAGGGATATAGCGATGAAGATAAATATGCTTCAATAGTTATAGATATGGGAACAGCTACAACAATAAGCATAATGCTTTCAGATTTTACATTTTTGGGCGGTATGATAATAGCAGGTACAAAAACAAGTTATCAGGCATTATCTAACAGTACATCTTTACCATATTATGAGATAGGAGCAGTTGAAAATATACCTAGTCCTATAAGCAATAATGTAAAAGATGCCCTCATGTCAGGTGCTATGTATAATACAATAGGCACAGTCAATTATGCCGTTTCAGAAACTAAGAAATTTATAAAATCTAAATATAATATAAAATCAAAAATCTTTTTAACAGGCGGAATATCTAATTTAAAACTTTTAAAATGCAAAATTTATCCTTTTTTAGTTTTACAAGGTATATATTTTAATATGATAGATAATAAAAATACTATATGATTATATATTATGTAATATTTTGTTTATTATCATGATAATATTTTATTTTATTGTACTAAAAATATAGTTTTTCATTGTCTATAATTTGACAAATGGGAAAAAACTGATATACTTTAAACTATATATAAGAAAAGAATATAGGAGTTTCAAATATGACTACAGGTAAAGTTACTATACAAAATGATACAGGTCTTCATGCTAGACCTGGTAATGAGTTTGTTACATTCATAAAATCGCTAACAGGCTGTAAAATTGAAATAGAAAATGAAGCAGGAAAAAGAGTTAATGCTTCATCACTTTTAAAGGTATTATCTTTAGGTGTAAAAAAAGATTCAGTACTTACTGTTTATTGTGACGGTGAGAATGAAGAGGAAAATTTAAAGAAAATAGAAGAATTTCTTGCTAATTTAAAAGACTAATTTTTTTTGGAATTTGTAATATGGAAAAAAGAATTACTGGAATAGGGGTATCCCCTGGTATAGCTATAGGAAAAGTCTATTTACTTATTAAAAAAGACTTGGTAGTGTCTAAATGTCCTTGTAAAGATATAGTTGATGAGCAAAAAAGGTTGTTAGATGCTAGAAATAAATCCAAAGAACAACTTTTAAAAATAAGAGAATCTACAGCTAAAAAAGTTTCAGAAGAAAAAGCTGCTATATTTGACGCTCATATAACTTTACTTGAAGATGAGGATTTACTTGAAGAAGTTAATAATATCATAGCTGATGATAAAGTATGTGCTGATTATGCCTTATCACAAGGAATAGAAGTTTATACAAATATTCTAAGTGAAGTAGAAGATGAATATTTGAGGGAAAGAGCCTGTGATTTAGCTGATATTGCTGACAGATGGATAAGAAACATTCAAGGCAGTGAAATAGCAGATGTTTCTAGTCTTCCAAAGGATTCAATAGTGGTAGCTAGAGATTTAACTCCTTCTGATACAGCTAATCTTGATTTAGATAATACTTTAGGATTTATCACAGAAATTGGCGGACGTACTTCACATACTTCTATAATGGCCAGATCTTTAGAGCTTCCTGCTGTCGTAGGTATTGGTGAGATATTAAAAGATTTAGAAAATGATCAAACTATAATACTTAACGGTAATACAGGAAACGTTATAATAAATCCTACAGAAGAATCTATAAAAGAGTGCCTAAAACTTAAAGATGAATTTGATAAGAAAATGGCATTATTAAAAGAATATTCCCATAGAGATGCTGTATCTAAAGACGGCACAAAAATTAGGGTATATGCTAATATAGGTTCTCCAGCAGATTTAGGCGGAGTTCTAAAAAACGGTGCTGATGGTATAGGTCTTTATAGAACAGAGTTCCTATTTATGGAAAACACAGATTTCCCTACAGAAGACGAGCAATTTAAAGCTTATAAAGAAGTTGCTGTTGCTATGAGCGGTCATACTGTTACTATAAGAACTATGGATATAGGCGGCGACAAATATTTGCCTTATTTAGAAATGCCTAAAGAAGAAAATCCAGCATTAGGTTGGAGAGCTTTAAGAATATGTTTAGATAAAACTGCTATTATTAAAACTCAGTTTAGAGCTTTGCTTAGAGCTTCTGCTTTTGGTAAAATAAAAGTTATGCTTCCTATGATAGTTTCTTTGGAAGAATTAAGAAAGGCTAAAGCTATATTCAATGAATGTAAATTGGAACTTATGAAAGAAAACATTGAATTTAATGAAGCTTTAGAATTAGGTATGATGATAGAAACTCCTTCTGTTGTATTTAGAGCTGAGTCTTTTGCAAGAGAGGCCGATTTCTTCTCTATAGGTACCAATGACTTAACTCAGTATACATTAGCTTCAGATAGAGGTAATGAAAGAATAGCTAGTATATGTGACCCTTATAACCCTTCTGTACTTATAGCTATAAAAATGGCTATAGAAGGAGCACATGCAAGCGGTATTATCATTTCTATGTGCGGAGAGTTGGCAGGAGATTTACTTGCTGTACCACTTCTTTTCGGACTTGGTCTTGATGTATTCTCAATGTCTGCTATATCAATACCTGAAGTTAAGAAAATGATAATTTCTTTAGATAAGCCTGAATGTCAAATGTTGGCTAAAAGAGTACTTACTTTGGATACTGCTGAAGAAGTTAAAGCTGAATTATTAAGATTTATAGAAGTACATGAAAGAGGCGGTACTGTAAGTTATTAAAGATATATTAAACTTAAAAGATTAAAAGGGGTTGATTTTATTTAATCAGCTCCTTTTTTATTGCAAATTATTTTTCTATGAAATAAATGTACTATATATTTGTTCTATATATATGATATTTATTGAGCTTATTATATAAATTGTATGAATTTAGATTTGAAGTTATTTGATACAATAAATATTTATGAATAGTATCTAGCGTATATGCCGCAAGGAAGAATTATATTAGAATTTTCTGTAGGGAGTCCTATTTCTCCGCTTTCAAAAGTGCCGTTATGTTTTATCGAAGTTGATAAAATATTTTTTAATGATATATGAGAAAAACTTGCTGTGTAGCAGTTAATTAAAAATAGAATAGGGGAGTCAGATAAAAGTTTAACGCATTCTTCAACCAATCTTGTTAAACTTGTTTCTATTTGCCAAAGTTCTCCATTAGGGCCTCGTCCGTATACAGGAGGATCCATGATTATTACATCATATTTTCTTTCGCGTCTAACTTCTCTTAAAACAAATTTGATTACATCTTCTATAATAAATCTAACTTTTTTATCTTGAAGATTATTTATTTCAATATTTTGTTTAGCATGTCCTACAATTTTTTTTGAGGCATCAACATGAACAACTTCATTACAATCAGCATAAGCACAAGCAACGGTAGCTCCGCCAGTATAGGCAAATAAATTTAATGCTTTTATCTCTTTATTTTTATGAGTGGTAGATTTTTTTTCTTTAATTTTATCTATAATGAATTGCCAATTAACAGCTTGTTCCGGAAATAGTCCAATATGTTTAAAATTAGTGAATTCTATTTTAAATGATAAATCTTGATATTTTATAATAAAATTATCTTTAGGCTTATTAATATATTGCCAATAACCGCCGCCTTTATCAGAGCGATGATATATAGCATCTAAATTATTCCATTTCGATAGGCTTTTAGACCAAATAACTTGAGAATCCGGGCGGGATACTATAAATCCGCCTATATCCTCAAGTTTTTCGCCTTCTCCGCAGTCTATAATTTTATAGTCTTGCCATTTGTTAGCTAAAAGCATAATATTTATTTTTAGTTAGTGTTATCTTTGATTATAGTAAGTAACATCATTTCTTACTATAACAATATCTACTCTTCTATTCAAAGCACGTCCGTCAGGTAAATCATTAGATGCTACTGGTCTAGTATCAGCGTATCCGGCAATAGAATATTTATTTCTATCTAATTTACCAGTTTGATCATTTTCAAATAATTTCTCTAAAATAACCATAGCTCTTGCAGAAGAAAGTCCCCAGTTATTACCAAATTTCTGTTCAGTAATACTTCCTGGTATAATAGAACCTGAATCAGTATGACCTTCAATTCTTATATCATTTGGGATACCGCTAAGCAATGAAGCCAATTTAATAAATGTTTCTACATTATTTTGACTGTCTATTATATTAGTAGAAGCTGATTCAAAATATTGGTCAGCACCAAGACTTATAACAAAACCTCTTTCATCTTCTTCTACTCTAACTTTTTTACTTTTTATTTCAGAGTCTAAAACAGCCATAGCTCTATCAATACTCCTTCCCATAGAATATCCTCTGTCTGTAGATGGAAGTGTATTAGCATTAGCTCCTCCATAAATAAGTTTGCTTTGAGACAGTGTAGCACCTCCCGGCATAACTCCGAATGAACCTTGGAATGCTGTAGCAATAAGTTGTATAGCAGAGTCATTAACAGAACTAGACATTGTTGCAAGAAGCATTACGAAGAATGTCAATACTAATGTTACGAAGTCTCCATAAGTTTGAAGCCATAAAGGAGCTGAAGGGCCCGGTACTTGAGCCTTATCACCTGCTTTTTTAGCTTTTTTACCAAATTTAATAGTAGCCATTATTTACCTCTGAATTATTATCTATCTCCTACTTGTTCATTAACTTTCTGACGCTGAGCAGGAGGCAAGAAAGATATAAGTTTATCTTTTACTATTCTAGGGTTATCACCTGCCTGTATAGATAATATACCTTCAAGCATAATACTTTGAACAGTAGCTTCTGAAGCATGTCTTGCTGCTAGTCTTCCAGCTATAGGCAAAGCAAAACCGTTAGCTATAACAGATCCGTAATATGTAGTAATAAGTGCTACCGCCATACCAGAACCGATAGCATCAACACCGCCGCCGCCGCCTAAACTTCTAAGCATGATTACAAGTCCGATCAATGTACCAATCATACCCCAAGCAGGATATAAAGAAGCCGCATCCTCAAATACTTTTCTTACTGTATCGTGCCTTGCTTCTACGTTATCTATCTCTGTATTCAAAATATTTTTTACAAGTTCTGGGTCTGTTCCGTCAACTACAAGCTGCATACCTTTTTTAAGTAAAGGATCTGAAATTTCTTGTATATCATCTTCTAATACTAATAAACCTTCTCTTCTTGCTTTTTCTGAAAAACTTAAAAGTGTTATAATAATTTGTGCTTCATCATAATCAGGTTTTTTCAAAAGAACTTTTATAGCTTTAGGAACACCTAATATAGTTCCTAAGTCATTAGCAACTAAAAGCGAAGTTGTACCTCCCAAACCTGTAACGACTACAGATGCAAAGTCAACCATATGACCTACATTACCGCCTCCTGAAATGATACCGAATAAGTTAATAACTATAACTAATACAACACCTAATGGTACAAATATATCCATATTTTGACCTCTAACTAAAATTTATTTTTTCTTTTAAATTGTTTATTCTTCGTTACCATAGAATGAAGGCTTTTTTACACTTTTTTCATCAACTATTCTAGTTCTGTATTCTATTATTCTATTTAGCACCGTTTCAAAACTATCTTTAGTTACTACCTTCCTTCCTGATAACATTGTTATTACTAAATCAGGAGTCTCCTCCATAAACTCTATTTGATGCGGATTTACATATAATATACTTCCATCAAACCTTGTTATGTGTATCATAATCAGAAACTCCTAACTCTATTATACTATAAAATTATAAAAAGTCTATTTATTATCTCTTAAGAGCTATAACTTCCTGAAGCATTTGGTCTGCTGTAGTTATAGTTCTAGCATTAGATTGGAAACCTCTTTGAGTTACTATCATATCAGTGAATTGTTCACTCAAATCAACGTTAGACATCTCTAAAGTACCAGCTTTAATAGAACCTCTTCCTTCTGCTGAAGCAACACCTATATTAGCAGCACCAGAGTTATTGCTTTGTACAAATAAAGTATCACCTGCTTTTTCTAAACCGCCAGCATTGTTGAATTTAGCTAAAGCAACTTGACCTAAAGTTTTTCTGTTTCCGTTAGTGAATACACCAGTGATTTGACCGCTGTCATCAAAGCTGAAACCTTCTAGCATACCCATAGTATAACCGTCTTGTTCTATAGCTTTAGTTGTTGATGGTGATTCAAATTGAGTAATACCATTAAATAAACCAACTTCACCCATAGTAAGATTGATAGTTTGGTTTACTTCTCCTTCAGTACCTTGATAAGTGAAAGATACATTAGGCATTAAAACACCTTCAGTTTGAGTGTTAGTTCCATCGCTTACTGAAATTAATGAACCAGCATCATTGAATACTAATTGGAAAGTATTGTTTCCGCCGCCTTGTACTGGATCACCAGCTGAAACGCTAACGCTTCCTTCAGTAGCATCTGGTACATCTATTACCATATCCCATCTGTTAACATCTGTTCTAGTGAAAGTAGCTCTTAATTGACGAGGTATACCTGTAGAATCATATATAGTTAAATCAGATTGATGTGTTTCTCCGCTTTTTTGTAAGTTACAGAAGAAGTTTGTATTAGCTGTAGCTCTTGCTGGGTCTTTTGAACCTACTGGTATAATAATATCTTCTACACCAGCAGCAGTGTTTAAATCCATTTCGCCAGTTTCTGGATTAAGTACAGCATTCCAACCTTGTACTTTATAACCGTTAGAAGGATTTACTAAATATCCGTCTTTATCTAAAGAAAAAGCACCATTTCTAGTATAATAAGAATTATTGCCTCTTTTTTCTATAAAGAAACCTTCTCCCTGAATAGCTAAATCAGTGTTTACACCTGTAACTTGTAAAGCACCTTGAGTATGTATAGTGTCTATAGTTGCAACCATCATACCTAAGCCTACTTGTTGAGGGTTGATACCGCCTCTATCTTCTTGGGGCTTAGCTGCTCCGCTTAAAGATTGGCTTATCATATCCTTAAAAGTAACTCTACCTCTTTTAAATCCGTAAGTATTAACATTGGCAATGTTATTTCCAACTACATCCATTCGAGTTTGATGATTTTGTAAACCAGACACGCCGGCAAATAATGAACGCATCATAAGGCGTATTCCTCCAAAAAATTAATATTTCTTATAGAAGATTTTCGGTATAATTGAAATTTGTTTAATGTTTTTTTTAAGGATTTAGAAATTATGTAAACTTGGATTGTTTAAGCTAAATTAGCTATTTGTATATAATATTAATTTATTTTTACCATTTATATAGCAGTTATATAAATGGTAAATAAATATATAATTTCTTTAACTTTTAGTAAAAGTTTTATAAACTATGTTGACTTTTTTATGGTATGTTGTAAACTTTTTATAAAATCATATAAGGGTGTAAAAATTGTTTAAGTTAATTAGAGATCATCGCATCGCATCGCATCGCATCGCATCGCATCGCATCGCATCGCATCGCATCGCAGATAGTATATCTATATAATCTTTTTATCTGCAATCTATTTTTTACATTTCATTCTCTATCTTTATTCAAAAATAATATAATTATAAATATTCAAAATAATATATATTCAAATCCTATTGCTGTATATAGCAATGTTCGAAATGTAGTTCAAAACAATCAATCTAGCTTTTTATCTCATAAAGCCAAAAAAATTAAATGTGCTATGGGATATATTATAAATTTTTTATTTAAGGAGCGTTCTATTATGAACAACAAAATTTTTAAACTATTTATACTCATTATGTCTTTATCATTGTTTGCTGTAAGCTGCAGTAACAATAATCCAACTAATCCTGGCGGAAATGGCGGTAATGGTGGCAATACAGAACAGCCAGGCGGCGGCGATGGTGGTGACGGCGGTAATACTGGTGATGGTGGAGATCAAGGTAATACTAAACTTACATTAAAAGATAGAAGTGGTACATATTTTGGAGGACCTGGTATATTCTTTAATGGAGATGGTGTTGTAAGTACTTTACATTTTGAACGCGGAGGTCATACTTGGAATATTGTAAATCCTATTACTTTAGGAGATCCTAATAGTACAGAAACTAAATTCTTTTTTAATAGTGTTGAAGTAAAATACTCTGAACAAACAACTTTAGTTTCAATATCAATAGAATTTATAGATGATAATAATGTTAAAGTTATAGTAGAAGATTTTACAGGAACATATAAAAGATTTTAAAATTTATAAGGAGTAAAATTATGACTAAATTATTTAAAGTATTGTTATTGATTGCTTCATTATCATTATTTGCTGTAAGCTGCAGTAACAATAATCCAACTAATCCTGGCGGAAATGGCGGTAATGGTGGCAATACAGAACAGCCAGACGGCAGTAATCCAGGCGGAGACGGCGGTAGTAATCCTGGCGGAGACGGCGGTAGTAATCCAGACGGAGACGGTGGTAGTAATCCAGACGGAGACGGTGGTAGTAATCCAGACGGAGACGGTGGTAGTAATCCAGACGGAGACGGCGGCAGTAATCCTGGCGAAGATCAAATTAAATATGGTATAGATTCAGCATATTATGGTAAATGGAATATTTATTATGATAATACAACATATAGTGCAGAATATGCAACTTTTAGCATAGATGTTGTACCTTTATTTGATAATAAATTTAATAATTCAGTTGATGTAATAGATGTTAGTAAATATGATGAATATGGTTCTGGTTATACATTCTATAAATTAGAAAATTCTTCAACAACTGTATTATTATATTTTAAAGATAATAACACAGGTTATGCTATACAGTATAATAGTGCAGGAGAAGCTGTAAAATATGCTGCTATTTTGAAGAATCAACCAACTAGCGATAGATTAGATTCCGCTACATTTAGCAGTGATTGGTATAAAAACACAAGTAAATATTGTAATATGAATGTAGATTCTCAGGGTCATTTAACAATAGTTGCACCTGATTCAAGTATATTTAGTCAAGGAGATGAAACATATCATATCAATGCTTATGGTATAACTAGAAAAACAGGAAGCAGTTTTTTAGATCCTAGTGTATATTATGATATTACTTCATTCCCTTATAAAGGTTCAATAGAAAATGCAGCAGAAGAAAGCGAAGAAGAATTCAAATCAATAAATCTTATTTTATCTAGTCATGATGATTTATTTGAAATGAAAAAATATGGTTCTGATATAACAATAAATAAAACAACTTTTTCTAAATATATCAATGAATCTGGATTGAAAAAGACACAATATTAATTTTTGTTAATTTTATTTGAGGCCTCATATAATATTATATGGGGCCTTTTTATTTAGACGTATTTTTAATTAATGATATTTGTTAATTCAAATTAAATCTATACTGCAATGCCTCTGTAACATGATTTACTTCTATAATATCTTTATCTTCCAAATCAGCTATAGTTCTTGATACTTTCAATATTTTATTATAGCTTCTTGCACTCATTGAAAATTTTTCCATAGCCATATTAAGTAGGCTTTTAGCTTTATCATCTAATATGCAAAACTTTTCAGTATCTTTTATACCCATTGATGAGTTTGAAAATATTTTAAGTCCGTTTTCTTTGAATCTTTTTTCCTGTCTTTTTCTTGCCTCAGTAACTATTTTACGCATAGAAGCAGAACTTTCTCCATCAGATTTTGAAATCATTTTATTGTATTCAACGGCACGAACTTCTATTGAAATATCTATTCTGTCAAGTATTGGGCCTGAAAGTTTAGCAATGTATTTTTTTCTAGCTATATCAGAACATCTGCAGGTATGTTTTTCATCTCCATAGTATCCGCAAGGACAAGGATTCATAGCAGCAATCAAAGTAAAGTTAGCAGGAAAAGAAATACTTCCATTTGCTCTGCTTATAGTTATAGTTTTTTCTTCCATTGGTTCTCTTAAAGTCTGAAGTGCTGAACTTTGAAACTCTACAAATTCATCAAGAAATAAAACTCCATTATGTGCTAATGTTATTTCACCAGCTTTTATATTTCTTCCGCCTCCTACTAAACTTACATAAGAAGAAGTATGATGAGGTATTCTAAAAGGGCGTTTTTTTACTATAGGCATATTTTTTGATAATAGACCATAAGAAGAATAAATTTTTGTAACTTCCAAAGCTTCTTCAAAAGTTAGCGGAGGAAGTATTGTAGGTATTCTTTTTGCTATTAAAGTTTTTCCGCATCCGGGTGAACCTATCATTATAAAATTATGTCCGCCTGCTGCTGCTATCATTGCCGCACGTTTTGCATATTCCTGACCTTTAACATCTGAAAAGTCTATTGTTTCATCTTCTTCAGCATTAAAATTAAATTTGCCTTCTGATATAATAGGAGATTTTTTGCCTTCAACAGCATCAATTGCTTCTTTTAAAGTTTTTACTGGGTATAGATTAAGTCCGTCAATAATATTAGCTTCTTCCATATTATTGAATGGTATTACAGCATTTTTTATACCCAATTCTTTAGCATTCAAAAGCATTGAAAATATTCCTTTAACCTCTCTTACACTTCCGTCCAATGCCAATTCACCAAGTATAATAGTTTTATCCATAAAGTCAGAAAAAAATACTTGTGCACTTGATGAAAGTATACCCAAAGCGAAAGGCAAATCATACATACTTCCTGTTTTCTTTAAATCTGCCGGTGCTAAATTTATAGTTATTCTTTTTGGAGGGAAAAATCTGTCGCTATTATTTATGGCGGCAATTACTCTTTCTTTTGCTTCATTTACTGCCTGATCTGGTAATCCTACAACATCGAATTTAGGCAAACCTTCTGATATATTTACTTCTATTATAATAGGTATTCCTTCTATACCGTAAAGAGCTTCTGAATATATAGTAGTATGCATATAAAACTCCGTTATATTAATTTTTATATGCATGTAGTTAAACAAATTTTTTTATCATTTTAAGCCTGTGTTTTTTATGAAAAAAATATATTTTTATTAAAAAATTATTTTTTGTATGTATTTATGATTGTATATGCTTATAAAAATAAAAAACTGATTTTGACAAACTTTTAAATTCTTAGTATATTTTTTATAATTTATATTAGGAGTTTATAATATGTCTAAAACTATGCGTTTAATTTATCCTCAATGGCAGGGAGGAATTATTGACAGATGGATACCAGAACTTTCTTATGAGGATTCTTCAAGAGGTTATTATTTAGGTGCTAAACTTTTAAATATGCTTGCTCAAGAAAATGAGGATCATAAAATAGAAGAAGTGCCTGTTTCTTTGGATATAAGAGATAGAAAAATAAAGAATGGAATAATAGATTATGATTTCATTGTTAAGCAGACTAATGACTGTTTAGATATTTTAAATAAAAATAATCCTGATAAGATAATTGTATTCGGCGGTGAATGTTCTGTAAGTGTTGTGCCATTTACATTTTTAAATAAGAAATATGATAATGATGTTGCTGTTATTTGGATAGATGCTCACCCTGATATTACTTTGCCTTCAGATAATACTTATGCTGGATATCATGCTATGGCTTTAGCTGCTTGTATGGGATATGGAGATGAGTATATTATTTCTAATTTGCCTAGTAAAATAGATACTTCAAAAGTGTTATTATTAGGTCTTAGAGATTGGGAGAGGGAAGAAATAAAATTACGTCAAAAAGAATATAATATAAAGCATTTATCTCCTAATGAAATTTCTTGTGATAAGATATTGGAATGGCTTAATAATTGCAATGCTTCTAAAGTGGCAATTCATTTGGATTTAGATGTACTTGATCCTGCTGAAATAATCGCTGCTGTTGGTGTTTCTCCAAATGGAATGAAAATAGATGAAGTTATTAAAGCAATAAATTTTATTTCAGAGAAGAAAGAATTAGTAGGTTTAACTATAGCTGAGCATTTACCTAGAATAGAAATAATGATAAAAAATTTAATAAATAGTTTGCCTCTTATAAAAAGATAATTTTTTTATAAATATACAATAATAACGACAATTTCTGTCATTATAAAGTTTTATATTTATTTTATTATAATTTTATAATGGGGGATTATTGCCTATATGTCTTTAATAATTCTTATATTATCTACTATTAAAAAAGGTTTTTTGTTATTATTAGATTTTATTACAGATTTATTAACTGATATTATTGTTATGCTATTAATATGCTTTTTTGTTTTCATGTATTCTGTATGTTTTATTATCGTTGATATTTTTTATGTGTTTATAGCGGATTATGTTTTTGTTTTTATTAATTATATTTTTGTAAGACCTATTGTTTATATTTGTAAGTTTTTATTTAGTAAATATTAAGAGATGAGATTTAAGCTGCAGTATTAGTTATAAAAAATAATTAGTTATAAAATTAATACTGCAGCTTATCAATTATTAGTCTGTAAATATTTGCACCCAATATAAAGTATTGTTATGATTAAATATTCCAACGCCTATTTTACCGAATTTCTTTTGTAATATATTTGCTCTGTGTCCCGGTGAATTAAGCCAAGATTTCATTACATCATCAGCATCTACCTGACCATAAGCTATATTTTCACCGGCAGTTTTATGAGAAATATTATATTCTTTTAATACAGTTGAAAAATCTGTTTTATTAGGTCTTGTATGTGAAAATAACTGCACTAATTCTTCAGCTCTTTTTTGTGCCGCTGCACTTAATTTTGCATCTAGTACTAATGGTGAATTAACACCGTTTTGTTTTCTAGCTTCATTACATAATTCTACAACTCTTTGAGATTCTTTGTTTATATCCAATTCTTCTCTAGTGATATTATTATTTCTTGAAGCAACATAAAGCATAACCCAATATTTTTTACCGTTATTTTCATAAACACTTGCTGCCATGTGAGTAAATTTATTATTTAAAATTAAATTTCTTTGTCTGTTTAATATTTGATTAAATGCCTCATCAACATTTATATCAGCTATTATCGAACTTTCAGAATATGAAGAAAATTGTATTTTATTATCTTCTAAAGCTGTGGATTTTCTTACTCCATTTGCTATTTCTTTTGCTCTTTGATCGGCTGCATCTTGTAATTGCTTTTCTGTTTTATATTCGCTGAGTCCTGATTTTGTTCTTTCTGCATTTATTTTATTGAACAATTCTTCAGATTCATTTTTTGTTTGAGTATATGCTATTTGTGTAAAAATACTAAGTATTAATAATAAAAATATTGATTTATGGAATGTCATATTTAAAACTCCTTACACATTATTTACAAAAATATTTTTTCGTATATAATTCTACATAAAATAAAAACTGTCTATAAATATTTATGTAAAATAAATTTAATTTAAGTATAATAAGAGGATAAGAAAATGAAATACATAATTGCTTTAACAGGTGCTACAGGAAATATGGGACTTGAAACATTAAGACAATTAATGGAAATACAAGATGTAGAATTGGTTAAGGTTCTTGTAAGAAAAGAAAGTGAAAAAATCGCTAATAAATTCAAAAGACAATATGGAAATAGAGTAGAGATAGTAACAGGATATTTGTATGAAAGAGATGATTGCGAAAAATTATTGAAAGACTGTCATTATGTACTTAATCTTGCAGCAGTGATACCTCCAAAATCTGATAAGTACCCTAAACTTGCACATCTTACAAATTTTGTGGGAGTTAAGCATATAGTAGATATACTTGAATCAATGGATAAAAATAAACGCCCTAAACTTGTGCATATATCAACAGTTGCACTTTATGGAAATAGAAATGAAAAACACCCTTGGGGCAGAGTAGGCGATCCATTATTAATAAGCCCTTATGATGCATATTCTTTTTCAAAATTAAAAGGCGAAAGATATGTACTTGATTCATCATTAGAAAACAGGGCTATAATAAGACAAACAGCAATGCTTCATAATAGAATGCTTACTGATAATATGAGCGATGGATTAATGTTCCATACTTGCTATAATGCACCGCTTGAATGGGCAACTGCAAGGGACAGCGGTTTATTAATGAAAAGAATAATTGAAGAAGATATTAAAGGCAATTTAGATGATTATTTCTGGAAAGGCTGTTTCAATTTGGGAAGCAAGGCAGAAAATAGATTAGTTGGTTATGATACATTTAATGACGGATTTAAATTAATAGGCGGTTCTACAAAAAAATATATGAAGCCTAATTGGAATGCTACAAGAAATTTCCATGGACTTTGGTATTATGACGGATACAAACTTGAAGAATTATTCTCTTATCAAAAAGAATCAGTTATAGATTATTGGAATGAAATAGGTAAAACACATTGGTATTATGCATTCGGTAAATTGGTACCAGCAGGAATAATATCATTCTTTGCTATACAAAGACTATTATCTCACCCTAATTCGCCTACATATTGGAGAAAAAACGGGGAGGACGGTAAGATTATAGCTACATTCGGAAGTTTAGAAAATTTTGATAATCTTCCTAAAAAATGGGAAGATTTTAATTTATTATTTGAAAATAAAGATTTTGAAGGAAATTATATAGATTATAAAGCTTTACTTGATATAAAGAATGCTAAACTTCTTAATCATGGTTATGATGAAAGCAAAAAAGACAGTGAGATTGATATAGAAGATCTTAAAAAAGCTGCAGAGTTCAGAGGCGGAAAACTTTTAAGCACTAGCATGACTAAAGGCGATTTGCATACAAAATTAAAATGGGCTTGTGCTGAAGGTCATGCATTTGAGGCTTCACCATTTACAGCTATAAAGGCTGGTCATTGGTGTATGGAATGTATGCCGGATTATCAATGGAACTTTGATATGCTTGCTAAGAAAAATCCTTATTTTGCTCAGGTTTGGTATGATTCGCATAAGGAAGATGAGAATATGCTTTATTATTTCGATGAGGATTTTAAGGCACATTATAAGAAGATAAATAATTAAATTGATTGAAAAAGAATATAAAATGCTATAAGTGAAAAATAAAAGAATTGAAATATTTTTGAAAATTTAATTAACTTTTTAATTAATATTTTATATTATATATTGTCAGTTTTTGAGTCTGACATTAAATAAAATTCGTTTGAAGGCGGTGAATGAGCTGCTGGGTATCGGGCTTGTGGGTTGCCCCTAGAGAGGGAACCCTCATTTTTATTATCTATTTGTAAACTTTACATCATTAAAATTTATTGTATTTACTGTTTGAGCTACACAAATAAGTATAAAATTCTGCCTGTAAACTAAAAATAAAATTTTGACAAAATATATTCACTTTAGTATAATTAGCATATAAAATTTAATAGGTTAATAGAATGAGTATTTATGAAAATAAAAAAGCTGTGATATATTGTTTTTCAGGAACTGGAAACACAGAAAAGGCAGCTAGAGAATATAAAAAAATATTTGAAGAAAACGGCGTTGAAACTTTACTTTATAATGTAGGCGATAACTTTGATAATATGCCTAGTCCTGATTATTATGATTATGTAGGGCTTGCTTATCCTATACATGGATTCAATGCACCTTATCCTATTTTTGATTTAATAAAATTATTTCCTAAATTAGATAATAAAAAGATATTTATTATAAAAACTTCCGGAGAGCCTTTAACAATTAATAATATTTCTTCAGAGCCTTTAATGGCAAGATTAAAACCAAAAGGTTATATACTTACTAATGAATATCATTATATAATGCCTTATAATATAATATTCAGGCATACTGATGAATTTGCTGCTAAGATGTGGAAAACTGTTAAGGCTTTATGTGTTATAGAGGCTAATGAAGTTTTAGAAGGTAAAGAGCATTTATTAAATAAATTCCCATTCGGCAGATTAATAGCATTTTTATTTAGAATAGAACACCCTGCTATGAAAGTTAATGGTAATTTATTCAAAGTAAAAAAAGTTTGTACTCATTGTAATTTATGTGTTAAAAAATGTCCTGTTAATAATATTTATAATGATGAAAAAGGAAATATCAAATTCAAAAATAAATGCGTAATGTGTACTAGCTGTGCATTTAGATGTCCTGTTGATGCTATTAGTATAGGTATATTAAATTTCTGGAGAGTTAATGGAGTTTACAAGTTTGAGAATCCTCCTACTGGCATAAAATCTAAGCATGACAATTATTGCAAAAAGGCTTATGACAGATATTTTGCTGATGCCGACAAAAAAATAAACAATTATATAGATAATGTTTCAGATGAATATAAACAAAAAGATTATTATAAAAATATAGAAAATTATAAATAATTGATATTTTTGTATACTTACTATAATACAAATAGTAATAATTATTCTAACGCTTTTTTAGTATTTTCCGACAAATTAGACAACAATATAAAAAATAGTTGGAGCAAACAATGTTAAAGAAGTGTTTAGTAGTTTTTATAATGATTTTATCAGTTTTTGCACTTTCATGTAAAAAGCCAAGTAATCAAAACAGTAATTTAGAAGAAGATTATATTAATGAAATAGAAAAAGAGTATCAAAACTCATCTAGTAATGATGTAATAGTAGAAACTAATAATGGTACTCAAACTACTACTCCTACAGATGATATGTATATGCCTGAAGATAATAATATTCAAATAGATAATAATACTCAAGCAAATAATAGTTCATCAAGTTCTAAGCCTTCTAAAGGAAACAGCAGCAGTAGTACTGATAAACAGCCTAGCAAAAGAAGACCTTTAAAAGCTACTATATACAATTTCTATAGCCCTTGGACTTCTAATGATGATCCTTTGATGATTAGAGAAATAAGAGTTATGATCGCTAATAAAGAATATACTCAAGCTTTAAATTATATAAATAAATTGGATTTTAATAATTTGCCTGAAGATGTTGATGTAGGTCATTTATATCAATTTAAAGGAATTGTTCATTATTTCTTAGCAAAAGAAGGAAAATCAAACAATGTTGTAGCTAAAAATCATATTGTTGAAGCTAATGAATGTTTCAAGAAAGTTGCTGGTTTAACTTCTATAGAAAAATTCAAACCTCTTTCATTATTATGGAATGGTATGCTTTATCAAACTTATTCTAAAGACCAAACAGAATTAGAAGAGGCTATATCTTTATTCGATAAAGTTATAACAGAATATCCTAGAACTAGATTTGCTAATGATGCTGTATTCTATAAAGCAGTTACAATGAAAAAATTAGGTATGCCTGAAAATGAATATAATGATCTTTTCTTATCTATAAAACGCGGCGGTTTTGTTGATACTTTGGTATTCTCTCAGGTTATATATGATTATGTTCCTGCTAATGATTTAGTTGATAAAGAAATGTTAAAATAATTTTTATTTTTATTATTGTTGATTTTTATAATGATGCGGCAGTTTATTTTATATAGGCTGTCGCTTTTTTATATATTAAATTTATATATAATTTTTTTACGCACGGTGAATAAATTTATGATATGATAAAAATTTGAATTACAAACAAATATATATTTTTTATTTAATTCTTCGTGCGGTGAATACACAATAAATTTAAAAAAATCTCGGGTGGGCAGTTAAAATAACAGAAAAAATAAAAAAGAAAATAATATATAAATACCAGAATAGATTTAAATCCTAAAGGGTGGGATTAAAAATAAGTTTTAAAATTTATTTACATACCCCGCCCTTTAAAGTTTTTAGCTTTATTTTGAATTTTAATATTAATTATCTTTTATAACTTAATTAGAAATTTTAGCACCCGCCCAAGTGGTTATTAGGTTGAGAATTTATTTACCGCACGTAGAATCAAATTTATTATATAATAAGAATTGAATTATCAATGAATTTATAGTTTGGGCTTTGTTCTGCGTGCGTATAAGTGATAAAAATAATAAAAATTACTCTTTCATACTTTTTTGTTTTTCTTTTTTGTCTATTATAGATCTGCTTGCTAATTCTTCTTTTATATCATTAATAGTTATGCCTTTTTCTACCATTAGAACTAGAGTGTGATAAAGTAAATCTGAAATTTCGTATATAGTTTCTTTTTTGCTGTCATTTTTAGCACCTATTATAACTTCAGTACATTCTTCACCAACTTTTTTTAATATTTTGTCTATACCGCTATTGAAAAGGTATGTAGTATAAGAACCTTCAGTTTGATTTGTTTTTCTTCCTTTTATTAGTTCATAAAGTTTATCTATAGAAAAATCTTTGTAGTCTTCTTTTGAATATACTTCATTGAAGAAACAAGATTCTTTTCCAGTGTGGCAAGCTGGACCATATTTTATAACTTCTACTATCAAAGCATCATTATCACAATCAGCTTTTATTGATTGTATATGCTGATAATTTCCAGAAGTTTCACCTTTTCTCCATAATTCTTGTCTGCTTCTGCTGTAGAAACAAGTTTTTCCTTCTTTAATGCTTATGTTTAGGCTTTCTCTATTCATATAGGCAAGAGTTAAAACTTCTTTAGTATAATAATCTATTACTATTGCAGGAATTAACCCTTTATCATCAAATTTTAAATTTTCAATAATGTTTTCTGTATTTTGATTCATAATTAAGAGTCCTTAAAAAATTATTATTCATAGTATGCTATAATAATGATTTTTTTGCAATATTTATATTTTAATTATTAGGTAAAAAGATATTTAATTTTATAGTGTATATATATGTATGTTTTTTTAAAAATATGGATAAAAAATTGTTAAAAAAGTATTGATTTTTTTGTATAGTTGTTTTATAATTTTATAACTTTCAAAATAAGCGATTAAAGCATATAGTATGTTTTTCTCACTATTAATTAGGTTTTAATACTATAATTGCTCAGTTTGTAAATACTGTTTCGTTTGAAGTTATAAATTATTAAAGAAGTTGATGTTGTCAATTCTGTGTAAGGAATTGATTTAGAAAAAAATTTTACAAAAAAATAAAGAATTAGAGGTTTTGTATTTTATGCCTACAATTAATCAATTAGTAAGAAAAGGTCGCAAGCGTATAATAAATAAGACAAAATCGCCTGCATTAATGAAATGTCCGCAAAGAGAAGGGGTTTGTACTCGTGTAACAACAACTACACCAAAGAAACCTAACTCAGCTATGCGTAAGATCGCTCGTGTAAGAATAACAAATGGAATGGAAGTAACAGCTTATATTCCTGGTATTGACCATACACTTCAAGAGCACAACCGTGTACTTATAAGAGGCGGAAGGGTTAAAGACTTACCAGGTTGCCGTTATCACATAGTTCGCGGAAGCCGTGAAGCTACAGGTGTAGAAAAGAGAATGAAAGCTAGAAGTAAGTATGGTACTAAGAAACCAAAGGCTTAATGGAGTAAAATAATATGGCTAGAAGAAGAAGAGCACAAACTAGAAAAATAGATGCTGATCCTATTTATGGAAGCGTTGTAATTAGTAAGTTTATAAACAAACTAATGTATGATGGTAAAAAAAGTAAAGCTGAAAATATATTTTATAAAGCTATGGATTTAGTAAAAGAGAAAACAGGAAAAGATGGTTTAGAAGCTTTCAATGAAGCTATAGAGAATATTAAACCACGTGTAGAAGTAAAATCAAGAAGAGTTGGTGGATCTACATATCAGGTTCCTGTAGATGTAAGACCAGACAGACAAAATTCATTAGCATTTACATGGCTTATAGATGCTTCAAGAAAAAGAGGCGGAAGAAGCATGGTAGAACGCTTATCAAATGAGATAGTAGATGCTATAGATGGTAAAGGTCAAGCAGTAGCTAAGAGAGATACAGTTCATAGAATGGCTGAAGGTAATAAAGCATTTGCGCACTTTAGGTGGTAATTTTTAAGGAGAATAATTAAGTGGCACGTCAAATTTCGTTAGAAAACACACGTAATATTGGTATTATGGCTCACATCGATGCTGGTAAAACTACTTTAAGTGAGCGTATTTTATATTTCACAGGTAAAACACATAAAATAGGTGAGGTTCATGAAGGTGCAGCTGAAATGGACTGGATGGAACAGGAAAGAGAAAGAGGTATTACAATTACTTCTGCTGCAACTACTTGTTTTTGGAATGGTCATAGAATTAACTTGATAGACACTCCAGGTCACGTTGACTTCACTGCTGAAGTAGAAAGATCTTTGAGAGTATTAGACAGTGCAGTTGGTGTTTTCTGTTCAGTAGGTGGTGTTCAACCTCAGAGTGAAACAGTATGGAGACAAGCAAGTAACTATAAAATTCCTAGAGCTATTTTTGTTAATAAAATGGACAGAATAGGAGCTAACTTCTACGCTGTTTTAGATCAAACTAGAGAAAGATTAAAAGCTAACAGTCACCCAGTAGTTATACCTATAGGTGCAGAAAGTAATTTCGAGGGTGTTGTTGACTTAGTAAATATGAAAGAAATAATTTGGGTTTCTGAAGACGGCATGAAAATGGAAGAAAGAGAAATCAGACCTGAATTAAAAGAAAAAGCAGAAGAATACAGAAATTCATTATTAGAAGCAATCGTTGAATATGATGATGATGCTATGAACAAATTCTTTGAAGGTGAAGAAATAGATGTTCCAACTATAAAGAAACTTATAAGAACAGCTACATTAACAGCAGATTTCTTCCCAATGTTCTGCGGTACAGCATTCAAAAACAAAGGTATTCAAGTATTAATTAATGGAATAGTAGATTATTTGCCATCACCAGTAGATAAACCAGAAATAGAAGGTACTGATTTAGATGGTAATGTTATAAAAAGAAAAATTGCTGATGATGAGAAATTCAGTGCATTAGCATTCAAAATCATGACAGACCCACACGTAGGAAAAATAGCGTTCTTAAGAGTTTACTCTGGTATATTAGAAGCTGGTTCTTATGTGTACAATGCAACAAAAGGTAAAAGAGAGCGTATCGGAAGAATACTTCAGATGCATGCTAACAAAAGAGAAGAGATTGAACAAGTATATTGCGGTGATATAGCAGCAGCAGTAGGACTTAAAGAAACTACAACAGGTGATACATTATGTCCGGAAAATGCTCCTATCATCTTAGAATCAATCAACTTCCCAGAACCAGTAATTAACGTTGCTATAGAGCCAAAAACAAAAGGCGACAGAGATAAAATGTCTATAGCATTATCAAGACTTGCTGAAGAAGACCCAACATTCAGAGTTAGCTTTGATGAAGAAACTGGTCAAACAATTATCGCAGGTATGGGTGAGTTGCATTTAGAGATAATCTGTGATAGAATGAAAAGAGAATATAAAGTTGAGGCAAATGTAGGACGTCCTCAAGTATCTTATAGAGAAGGTATTAAGAAAACAGTTGAAGTACAAGGTAAATTTGTACGTCAGTCTGGTGGTAAAGGTCAATACGGTGATGTATGGTTGAGAATTGGACCTAATGAACCTAACGGTGGATTTAAATTCAATAATGAAATCGTTGGAGGAGCAGTACCAAGAGAATATATACCAGCAGTAGAAAAAGGCTGTGTAGAATCTATGAATACAGGAGTACTTGCTAACTATCCTATGCTAGACGTTATAGTATCAGCTTATGATGGTTCATTCCACCCAGTAGACTCATCAGAAATGGCATTTAAGATTGCTGCTTCAATGGGATTCAAAGAGGGTTGTAAGAAAGCAGATCCTTATTTATTAGAGCCTATGATGACAGTAGAAGTTGTAACTCCAGAAGATTATATGGGTGATATAATCGGTGACTTAGCTTCAAGAAGAGGACAGGTTCACGGATTTACAGATAAGTCTGGTTACAAATCTATCAATGCTACAGTACCTCTTGCAGAGATGTTTGGATATACTACAAGCATAAGAAACGTATCTCAAGGTAGAGCTAGCTATACAATGCAGTTCTCACACTATGAGGAAGTACCTAAAAACGTAGCAGAAGAGATAATAGGTGCTAGAATGGGCAATAACAAGTAAGTAACTAAAAAGTTACAAAGTTAGATATAAAAAAACAAATTCCTAAGGATAAAATAATTGGAGGATTAAAATGGCTAAAGGAACTTACGAAGGTAAAAAGACACACGTAAACGTTGGTACTATCGGACACGTAGACCATGGTAAAACAACATTAACATCAGCAATCACAGCAGTATCATCTGCTATGTTCCCAGCAACAGTACAGAAAGTTGCTTATGACTCAGTAGCAAAAGCTTCTGAAAGTCAAGGTAGAAGAGACCCTACAAAAATATTAACAATCGCAACTTCACACGTTGAATACGAATCTGACAACAGACACTACGCACACGTAGACTGTCCAGGTCACGCAGACTACATCAAAAACATGATTACAGGTGCTGCTCAAATGGACGGAGCTATCTTAGTAGTATCAGCAGAAGACGGTGTAATGCCACAAACAAAAGAACACGTACTTCTTTCAAGACAAGTAGGTGTAAACTACATCGTAGTATTCTTAAACAAATGTGATAAATTAGATGACCCAGAAATGGCTGACATCACAGTTGAAGAAGTAAAAGACATATTAAACCACTATGGTTTTGACGGAGATAAAACTCCTATCATTAAAGGTTCTGCTATTAAAGCTATTCAAGCAATTGAAGCTGGTAAAGACCCAAGAACTGACCCAGATTGTAAATGTATCTTAGACCTTTTAAACGCTCTTGATACTTATATTCCAGATCCAGTACGTGAAGTAGATAGAGACTTCTTAATGTCAATCGAAGACGTATACTCAATTCCTGGAAGAGGTACAGTTGTTACAGGTAGAATTGAAAGAGGTAAAATCAAAAAAGGTGACGAAGTTGAAATCGTTGGTATCAAACCTACTCAAAAAACAACTTGTACAGGCGTAGAAATGTTCAAGAAAGAAGTAGAAGGTATCGCTGGTTATAACGTTGGATGTCTTTTAAGAGGTATTGAACGTAAAGCAGTAGAAAGAGGACAAGTATTGGCTAAACCAGGTACAATTACACCTCATAAAAAATTCGAAGCAGAAGTTTACATTCTTAAGAAAGAAGAAGGTGGTAGACACAGCGGTTTCGTAACTGGTTATAGACCACAAATGTACTTCAGAACAACAGACGTAACAGGAGTAATCAACTTACAAGAAGGTTCACAAATGATTATGCCTGGTGACAATGCTAACTTAACTATCGAGCTTATCACTCCAATCGCTATGGAAGAAAAACAAAGATTCGCTATACGTGAAGGTGGTAAAACAGTAGGTAACGGTGTTGTAACAAAAATATTAGAATAATTTAATAAAGTAGAAATAAAAGGGTATACCTTTTAATAAAAGATATACCCTTTAATAAATTAAGAGAAAGCGAGTAATTCAAGCTATGAAAGAACAGAAAATACGAGTTAAACTAAAAGCCTTTGATATTGAGCTTATCGATCAATCAGCTCAGTCTATAGTAGCTAGTGTAAAGAAAACAGGTGCTAAAGTATCAGGACCTATACCATTGCCTACAAGCATACGTAAGGTAACTGTAATAAGAAGTCCGCACGTAAATATTAAATCAAGAGAACAATTTGAGATGCGCATATATAAAAGATTAATAGATATCTTTGATGTAACACCTCAAACAACAGAATCTCTTAAGAAGTTAGCGCTTCCAGCTGGAGTTGATGTTCAGCTTAAATAAGCGTTTAATTAAATATTAAAGATAAAGCTTTACTACGTTTTATCTGTAATAGTTTGATATATAAGAAAGTAGTAAGTAAAATCATTATAGAGGATTCGCCGATGGTAGGAATAATTGGCAAAAAATTGGGTATGACAACAGTTTTCGATGAAACTGGCAACGCTATAGCGGTAACAGTTGTAGAGGCTGGTCCATGCACAGTTATGCAGATAAGAGATAATGAGAAAGATGGCTACAGTGCTATTCAATTAGGTTATGGTGCCGTGAAAGAAAAGCATTTAAAGAAGCCACAAATAGGTCAATTTAAAAAAGCAAATTTAGAGCCTAAGAAATATTTGAAAGAGTTCAGAATGGATAATACTAGCTCTTACACAGTAGGTCAAGAACTTAAAGTGGATATATTTCAAGCAGGCGATTTTATAGATGTTAGTTCTTTGAGTAAAGGTCGTGGTTTTGCCGGCGTAATGAAAAGACATAACTACGATGGTGGTCCTATGAGCCATGGTTCTAACTTTAGAAGAAGAGCAGGTTCTATAGGTTGTAACAGTTACCCTGCAAGAGTATGGAAAGGTAAAGGTATGCCAGGACATATGGGTAATGCTATGACTACTATACAGAACTTAAAAGTGGTTGAAATAAGACCAGATGATAATTTGATTATGATTAAAGGTGCTATACCAGGTGCAGTTAATAGTATAGTGAAATTAACATCAGCAGCTAAGAAACGTAATAAGAAAAAGAACTCAATGAATTAATTAGAGTGAAATAATAACAGGATGATAAAATGGAAGTAGTAATACTAAATGAAAATGGAGATAGCGTAGGCAATTTAGAGATTGTTGACGAGATATTTAAATCAGAAGTTAACAATAATCTACTTTACGAAGCAATCAAAAATGAATTAGCTAACAGACGTCAAGGAACTCACTCTACAAAAACCAGAGCAGAAGTTTCAGGAGGCGGAAAAAAGCCTTGGAGACAAAAAGGAACTGGTAGAGCAAGAGCAGGTTCTACAAGATCACCAATTTGGGTAGGCGGCGGTAAAACACATACACCAAAACCACGTGATTATAGCTATAGATTGCCAAAGAAAATGAAGCGTAAGGCTCTATTGTCTGTTTTATCTTTAAAATATGGAAGCAATGTTCTTAAAGTTTTTGAAGATTTCACTTTTGATGCTCCAAAAACAAAAAGAATGGCTAGTTTTATAAGTAAAGTAAAAGAACCAAATACAAGAAAGGTAGCATTTGTAGTAGGTAAAGATGAGTCTTTAGGAGATAATTATAATAAATTATTATTATCTTTAAGAAACATCAAAGATTTAAAGCTTGTAAATGCAGACAGTATGTCTATACATCCTTTATATTATGCTGATGAAGTATATTTTACTAAAACAGCTTTATCTAAATTAAATGCTAGAATTAAGGGTTAAAAAATATGAGCATGTATTCACTTTTAATTGAGCCTATACTTACAGAAAAAAGTAATATGCTTAGAACTGAGCCTAGAGGAACAGAAAAGCGTTATTATGTATTTAGAGTAAGACAGGACGCTAATAAGACAGAGTTGATGAAAGCGGTTGCAAAAATATTTAATGTACATCCGCTAGATTGTAAGATAATAAATGTTAAGCCTAAGAAGAAAAATCGCAGAATGAGCAGACGCGGATATACACGCAGCTATAAAAAAGCGATAATAGTTCTTGATGGCAAAGAGTCAATAGATATAGTAAAATAATGATGAGGGACACCGATGGCTATAAAGAAATTTAAACCAACAACACCAAGTTTACGCTATCGTACAGTAGTGGACTTTTCGGATATTACAACAAATGAGCCTTGTAAATCATTAGTATGCGGAAAAAAACGTATTAGTGGTCGTGGTTCAAATGGTCGTATAACTATGCGTCGTCGCGGAGGCGGACATAAAAAACTTTTTAGATTCGTGGATTTTAGAAGAGATAAACATGATATAGAAGCTAAAGTAGTTTCTATAGAGTATGATCCTAACAGAACTGCTCGTATAGCACTATTACACTATACAGATGGCGAGAAAAGATACATAATATGGCCATTGGGATTAAATGTAGGCGACAGAGTAGTAAGTGGTGAAAATGCAAAAGTGAAAATTGGTTGTAGTTTACCATTGAAAAAAATTCCATTAGGCACTATAATACATAACATTGAAATAACTCCAGGAAAAGGTGGTCAGCTAGTTAGAGCAGCAGGCGGTGGTGCTCAAATAACAGCAAAATCTGGCGGTTATTGTGTAATAAGACTTCGCTCAGGTGAAGAAAGAAGAATATTAGAAAACTGTTATGCTACTATAGGACAAATTGGCAACTTAGATCATTTCAATACTACAGATGGTAAAGCAGGAACTACTAGACATAAAGGTAGAAGACCAAAAGTAAGAGGTGTTGTAATGAACCCAGTAGATCACCCACATGGTGGTGGTGAAGGTAAGAGTGGACAAGGTAACCCACACCCAGTATCACCAACAGGTGTACCTACTAAAGGATACAAAACTAGGAAAAAGCATAAGTATTCTGATAGATTAATAATCAAAAGAAGAGGGGGTAAGAAGTAATGTCTCGCTCTATTAAGAAAGGACCTTTTGTAGATAAGAATCTCTTTAAGAAGATACAAGCTGGAGATAACAAGCACCAAATAAAAACATACAGCCGTGCTTCAACAATTATTCCAGAAATGATAGGTTTTACTATAAACGTACATAATGGTAAAACATTTGTAGCAGTTTATATACAAGAAAATATGATAGGTCATAAGCTAGGCGAATTTGCACCAACAAGAAAATTTATATCTCATGCAGGTGCCGCTAAAGTAGGTAAGAAATAAGGATTTAGGCTATGGATTATAAAGTAAAGGTACGTTATTTACGCATTGGTCGTAGAAAAGTAGCAAGATTACTTCCATTTGTAAAAGGCGAGTATGTAAATCATGCTATATCTAATCTTGCAACAATGCCACAGATGTCATCAGTAGTTCTAAGAAAGGCTATTAAAAGTGGAATAGCTAATGCTATATTCCAATCAAGAAATATCAATCCAGATACATTATGGGTAAAAACTGCTTATGTAGATAAAGCACCAACTTTAAAACGTATACGTGCTGCAAGCAGAGGTAGTGCTGACCCTATATTAAGAAGACTTTCACATATAACTATAGTATTAAGTGATGATAAAAAACCTGAAAAGAAAAAATTAAAAGCTAAGAGTGCTAAAAAAGAAGAAGCACCTAAAGCAGCGGAGGTATAAACTATGGGTCAAAAGGTTAGTCCAATAGGCTTAAGACTCGGAATTAACAAAACTTGGTCTAGTAAATGGTTTGAAGATAGCAGAACTTATGCAGACAGTTTGCATGAAGATTTATCTATCAGACGCTATATAATGAATTATTATTATAAAACATTAAAAGAAGAACAAAAGAAAATTGGTGGAAAAAAAGAGTCTTTTGACCCTGCTATATCTGACATACAAATAGTACGTTTCCCAGATAGAATTAATATTTTCATCTCTACTGCAAGAGCAGGAGTTGTAATAGGTCCAAAAGGTCAGAGAGTTGAAACTGTGAAAACAGCAGTACAAAAGATGGTAAAAAAACCAGTTCATTTCTCTATTACAGAAATTAGAGATGCTGAGTTAGATGCTACTTTGGCAGCTCAAAGCGTAGCACGTCAATTAGAAATGCGTGTTGCTTTTAGAAGAGCTATGAAAAGCGTTATAACTCAAGCTATGAAGAAAGGTGCTAAAGGAATAAAAGTTATGTGTTCTGGTCGTTTAGCAGGTGCTGATATTGCTAGAACAGAACAATATAAAAATGGTTCAGTACCATTACATACATTAAGAGCTAATATAGATTATGGCACTGCAGAGGCACTCACTACATTTGGTATTATAGGAATAAAAGTGTGGATCTATAAGGGTGAAATTCTTGATAAGAAAGAGCATAAGCAAGATGATGCTGGTAAAGTTATCAGTGCCAAAGGAGATAGATAATGTTACAACCATCAAGAATGAAATATCGTAAACATCATAGAGGCAGAATGAAAGGTAAATCTAAGAGAGGCAGTAACTTGACTTTCGGAGATTACGGTTTAATGGCATTAGAGCCTGTATGGTTAACTGATAGACAAATTGAAGCTGCACGTATTGCTATATCTAGACATGTTAAACGTGTAGGTAAAATGTGGATAAAAGTATTTCCAGATAAACCTTATACTAAAAAGCCTGCTGAGACTAGAATGGGTAAAGGTAAAGGTAACGTTGAATATTGGGTAGCTGTAGTTAAACCTGGAAAAGTAATATTTGAAATAGCAGGCGTTCCAGAAGAGTTAGCTCAATCAGCTTTTAGATTGGCTGGTTTCAAGCTTCCTATAAAAACTAAGTTCATTAAGAGGGAGGCTATATAATGGCTAAAAACAATAAAGATTATAAGTCATTAGGTTTAGAAGAGCTTAAAGGTGAACTTCTAAAATTAGAAAAAGAATATCAAGAGCATAGATTTGAAAAAGTAGTTGGTGATGCTAGACAAACACATCAATTAAAGAAAGCTCGTAAAGATATAGCCAGAGTTAAGACATTTATTCGTCAATATGAACTTGGTATAAAAAAATAGTGAGGTATTACTGTGGATAGCAAAGCAAAAAAATATAAAAGAGTACTTGAGGGAATTGTAGTTTCTGATAAAATGGATAAAACTATAGTTGTAAAAGTAGAAAGCAAGCAGAAACACCCACTCTATGGTAAAACTATTAGTAAAAATAAACGCTATAAAGCTCATGACGAAAAAAATGAATGCCATGAAGGCGATTTAGTAAGAGTAGTAGAGTGCAGACCTCTTAGTAAAGATAAAAAATTTAGATTAACAAAAATAATCAAGAAAGCAGAGCGTATAGAAAAAGATTCTATAGATAGCGATGTAGAAAGCGTATTAAAACGTGAAAAACATGCTCCAGAAGCAGCAGTTTCACAGGTTGAAGGAGAGTAATAACTATGATACAAGTACCAAGTACTCTTAATGTAGCCGACAACACAGGCGTGAAAAAGTTAAAATGTATTAAGGTATTAGGAGGAAGTAGACGTAGATATGCTACTTTAGGAGATGTTATAGTTTGTTCTGTAACAGATATAATACCTACTTGCTCTATAGAAAAAGGTAAAGTAGTAAAAGCTGTAATAGTAAGAGTAAAAAAAGAAGTTAGACGTCCAGACGGTTCATACATACGTTTTGATGAAAATGCTGCTGTTATAGTTGATGATAAAAAAGAGCCTCGCGGTAAACGTATATTTGGACCAGTAGCACGTGAGCTTAGAGATAGAGGCTTTATGAAGATAGTATCACTTGCACCAGAGGTAATATAATATGATAAAGAAACAAGATTTAAGTAAGACAAAATACAAAGTAAGAAAAGGCGATACTGTTGAGGTAATAGCTGGAGAACAAAGCGGAGAACGTGGCGAAGTATTGTCTATAGATAGAGCAAGAGGAAGAGTTCTAGTAAAGAACATCAACATGATCAAAAAAACTATGCCAAAAAGCCAAGAGAATCAAAAAGGCGGTATAGTAGAGAAAGAAGCTTCAATACATATATCCAATGTAATGGTTGTAGGTAAAAATGGAAAAGCTGTTAGAATTGGAAGAAAAGAAGTTAATGGTAAAATGAAAAGATATGCCAAAAAATCGGGCGAAGTTCTTGATAAGTAAGTAGGAGTAATAAATTATGTCAGTATTGAAAGATAGGTATGAAAACGAAATTAAACAGTCTCTACTAAAAGATATGAATTTAAGCTCTACAATGGCTATTCCTAAAATTGAGAAAATAATAATCAATATGGGAGTAACTCAAGCAGTAACAGATAAAAAATATGTTGATTCTGCTGTAGAAGAACTTACCCAAATAGCAGGACAGAGAGCTGTTGTAACAAGAGCTAAAAAGTCTATAGCTAACTTCAAATTAAGACAAGGTATGCCTATAGGTTGTAGAGTAACTTTAAGAGGTGAAAGAATGTATGACTTCTTAGAGAGATTAATATTTATAGCATTACCAAGAGTAAGAGACTTCCAAGGTATTCCTAGAAGAGGATTTGATGGTAAAGGTAACTATAACTTGGGAATAAAAGAACATACAATATTCCCAGAAATAAGTTTCGATAAAACAGACGCTGTAAAAGGCTTAAATATAACAATAGTAACTACTGCAGATAATGACGAAATGGCTCGCACTTTATTAGAAAGAGTTGGTTTGCCATTCCGTGCAGCACCTAAAAGTCAGGAGAATAAATAATGGCTAGATTGGCACTTAAAGTTAAAGCTACAAAAAAACAAAAATATAAAACAAGACAGTATAATCGTTGCCCTATATGTGGTAGACCAAGAGCTTATATAAGACAGTACAAGATGTGCAGAATATGTTTTAGAGATTTAGCAAATAAAGGTTTAATACCAGGCGTAACTAAGTCTAGTTGGTAATTAAGGAGAGTATAATGAGTGTACATGATCCAATAGCAGATGCTTTAACTATAATAAGAAATGGATGTAGAGCAAAAAAAGAAGCTGTTACTATACCTTTTTCTACAAAAATGGAAAATATACTTGCAATTTTGAAGAAAGAAGGATATATTAATGACTTCAAGAAAGTAGAAGTAAAAGATAAAAATTTCTTCCGCATAGAGATAGACTTGAAATATTATGAGGGAAGTTCAGTAATAGAAGGCATTCAAAGAGTATCAACTCCAGGTTTAAGAGTTTATACCTCAGTAGACACTATACCTCAAGTAAAAAATGGTTTTGGTATATCTGTTATATCTACAAGCAAAGGTGTAATGACAGATAAAGAAGCTAGAAAAGAAAAAGTTGGCGGCGAAGTTTTATGCTACGTTTGGTAATAAATTAAGAGGGTATTAATAATGAGTAGATTATCTAATAAACCTATCGCGATACCTCAAGGCGTTGAAGTAAAAGTAGACGGACACAAAGTAATCGTAAAAGGTAAAAGAGGGGAGTTGACAAGAGAGTTTTTTGATTATATAATACTTGAACTTGAAAATAATTCTCTTTGGGTTAAACCTCCTAAGATTGAAAGTACTGACGAGAAAGCTATTAAAGAAAATAAAGCTAAATATTCTGCACAATTAGGTTTGGTGTGGAAACTTATTTCTAATATGATAGAAGGTGTTACTACTGGATATAAAAAGGTTTTACAATTAGAAGGTACAGGTTACCGTTCTAATGTACAAGGTGATACTATAACATTACAATTAGGTTTTTCTAGCGATGTAAAAATGAAAATACCAGAAGGTGTTAAAGTAACAGTAGAGAAAGACACAAAGATCATTATTGAAGGTAATGATAAAGAACAAGTAGGCGAGCTTGCTATGAATATCAAAAAGAAAAGACCAGTTGAACCTTATAAAGGTAAAGGTGTTAGATTTGATGGCGAGCATGTAAAAATGAAAGAAAGTAAAAAAGCTGCTAAGTAAGGGGTAAGCTATGGGTTTAAGAGAAAAAATTAAAGCTCAACGTGAAAGAAGAAAGAGAAGTATACGTATAAAAATCGAGGGAAGTTCTGAGCGTCCTAGACTTACAGTTCATAAGAGTCTTAAATATGTATCTGCTCAAATAATAGATGATAGTAAAGGTATAACTTTAGTATCAGCATCTTCTCAAGAAAAAGAATTAAAAAGTGGTAAGAATGTTGATATAGCTAGAGAAATAGGTAAAGTTTTAGCTACTAGAGCAAAAGAAAAAAATATTAATGAAGTTGTATTCGATAGAAACGGCTATATATATCATGGAAAAATAAAATCCTTAGCTGACGGTGCTCGTGAAGCAGGATTGAAATTTTAAGGAGTATGACCTTGGCACACGATATAAATAACAACGAAGAAAAAAGTATGTATGAAGAACGTCTTATAACTTTGAACAGAGTTGCAAAAGTTATGAAAGGTGGAAGACGTTTTAGATTTGCCGCTTTAATGGTTTTAGGTGATAAGAATGGTCATGTTGGTTTAGGTTATGGTAAAGCAAACGAAGTACCAGATGCTATAAGAAAAGCTATAGAACAAGCTAAGAAAAACATGATAGAAGTAAACTTAAAAGGTGAAACTATACCCCATAATACAGTTGGCGTATTCAGAAGCAGCAGAATAGTTATGAAACCAGCTTCTAAAGGTACTGGAGTTATTTCAGGCGGCCCTGCACGTGCAGTATTAGAATTAGCTGGAGTAAAAAATATTCTTTCTAAATCTTTAGGTAATAACAATTCTATGAACTTAGCTAAAGCTACTTTTGAAGGTTTAAAATCTTTAAAAACAGTTGAATATATGGCTAATAAAAGAGGAATTAGTATAGACCAGATTTATGGGGGGGCAGAATAATGGCTAAAGTTGTAATAACATTAGTTAAATCTCCTATAGGCTATGAAAAGTCTCAAAGAGATACTGTTGTAGCTTTAGGTTTCAAAAAGGGTAAAAGAGTTGTAGAACATGAAGCAACTCCTCAAATAAATGGAATGATAAATAAAATATCACACCTTCTTAAAGTTGAGTATAAGTGAGGGCTAGGAAATGGCACAAGAAAATACAAAAATATTAAGAGCTCCTAAAGGATCAAGCAAAAAACGTCACAGAGTAGGACGCGGTCAAGGTTCTGGTTGGGGTTGTACTGCAGGTAGAGGTGATAAAGGTGCACAATCTCGTGCTGGTTACAGCAGAAGAGCAGGTTTTGAAGGTGGACAAATGCCTTTACATAGAAGAATCCCAAAAAGCGGATTCACTAATGCAGCTTTCAAAAAATGTGTAAATGTTATCAATGTTGGTGATTTAGATTCAATTGGTAATGAAATAAGCAGAGATACTTTACTACAATTAGGATTTTTATCATCTAAGAGAGATTATATAAAACTTCTTTCTATGGGTGAAGTAAAGAATGCTGTTACTATAACAGTTGATATGGCTAGTAAAAAAGCTATAGAAAAGATTGAAAAATCTGGCGGTAAAGTTATAATACATGAACGTAAAAAATATATTAGAAAGAAAGAAGATAAAAAGTCTTAAGGTAAACTATAATGTTGAAATCATTAACTAATATATTTAAGGTACAAGAATTAAGAAGTAGAATCCTATTTACTATTGTTGCTATATTAGTTTACAGAATAGGTAGTCATATTCCAACACCTGGTATAGATCCATCTGCATTATTGGGTTTCTTATCTTCATCACAAGGTGGTGGAGGTCTTTTAACTATTATGGATCTATTTTCCGGTGGTGCTTTATTTAGATTTTCTATATTAGCACTTGGTATCATGCCTTATATTTCTGCTTCCATTATTATGCAGCTTCTCGGTGTAGTTATACCTGCACTTGAGAGAATGCAAAAAGAAGGTGAAAGCGGTCGTAAAAAGATAAATCAGTATGTTAGATATCTAACACTTGTTCTTTGTGTAATACAATCTGCAGCTATGGCTAGTTGGATACAGAGTATAAATGAAGGTGCTATGATATTTATGAATCCTGGATTAGGATTTATATTTTTAGTAGTTGTAACAGCTACTGCTGGTACCATGTTCTTGATGTGGCTAGGTGACCAAATTACAGAACGCGGCCTTGGTAACGGTATATCTGTTATAATTTTTGCTGGTATTGTTGCTCGTATTCCTGCTGGTGTTTATGATGTTATACAAAAAAGAGAAAGCGAATATTTAAATTCTTTAGTTATAGTTCTTTTCTTCATTATTTTCGCAATAGTAATCTTTTGTGTAGTTTATGAAGAAAGCGGACAGCGAAGAATTCCAGTACAATATGCTAAACGTGTGGTTGGTAGAAAAGTATTCGGAGCTCAATCTACTCATATACCTTTCAAAATCAATCCATCAGGCGTTATACCTATAATATTTGCTTCTGCTCTAATGGCAATCCCTGCTCAAATAGCTAGTTTAACTAGAGGTGTTCAGTGGAGATGGTTAGATGCTTTACTTAGATTTTTCTCTTATGGCAGCTGGGCATATATTATTCTATATTGTCTTTTAGTTATAATGTTTGCTTATGTTTACACATCAGTACAGTTCAATCCTGATGATATAGCTGAGAATCTTAAGAAATCAGGCGGTTTTATACCAGGTTACAGACCAGGTACACAGACAGCGGAATATCTTAAAACAGTATTAAGCAGAATAACTATAGGTGGTTCCATATTCTTGGCAGCTATAGCAGTATTCCCTGATTTAATGTCTAAGATTCCTATATTTGCTCCTTTTAGAGGTACAAATAATTCGCTTGTTTATTTAATGGGTGGAACTTCAGTAATGATTAGTGTAAGTGTTGCTGTTGAGTTATTGAAACAAATAGAATCATATTTACAAATGCATAACTATGATGGCATATTAAAGAAATCTAAAGTTAGAAGGTAAACAAAAATGGCTGAGAGAGAAACTATAGAGATAGAGGGTACAGTAGTAGAACCTCTACCAAATGCTACTTTTAAAGTAGAGCTTGACAATGGTCATAAGATATTGGCACATATATCAGGTAAAATGCGTATGAATTTCATTCGTATACTTCCTGGTGATAAGGTAACTATAGAAATGTCTCCCTATGATTTGACAAAGGGTAGAATAATTTATCGTTATAAGTAATAAATTAAATGGAGATTAGTTACAATGAAAGTAAAAAGTTCTATAAAAAAACGCTGTAATGACTGTCAAATAGTTAAAAGAAAAGGCGTAGTTAGAGTTATATGTAAGAAAAACCCAAGACATAAACAAAAACAGAAGTAATTAATTTAAGGAGATAATTAATATGGCACGCTTAATGGGTGTTGAAATTAGAAACAATAAAAGAATAGAAATAGCCCTTACCGACATATATGGTATAGGTCGCACTCTTGCTCATGTTATTTGTGATAAAGCTAATATAGATTATTCTATCAAAGCTAAAGATTTAACAGACGCACAAATTACAGCTTTAAGAGATGCTATAGAAGCCACTACTAAAGTAGAAGGTGATTTACGTACAGAGCTTTATAATAACATAAAGCGTTTAAAAGACATTCACTCATATCGTGGAATGCGTCATATTAAGAGGCTTCCTGTACATGGTCAGCGTACTCGCACTAACTCACGTAATGCTAGAGGTGGTGGAGCTAGAAAAGCAATAGCTGGTAAGAAAAAAGCACCAGGTAAAAAATAATTAATGGGGGATAATAGTGGCTACTCAAAAAGGTAAAAAAACTCTAAAAGATAAAAAAATTAAAAAAGATAGAAAAGTTGAAGCTTTTGGTATAGTACATATAAAGGCTAGCTTTAATAATACAATAGTTACTATAACAGATAGAAATGGAGATACTTTATCTTGGGCTAGTGCAGGTTTAGATGGAGATTACAAAAGTAGTAAGAAATCTACACCTTTTGCTGCACAAGTTGCTAGTGAAAAAGCATCTAAAAAAGCTTATGAAATGGGTGTTAGAGAAGTAGAAGTTTATGTAAAAGGTCCAGGTATGGGTAGAGAAAGTTCTATCAGAGCAGTTGAAGCTGCTGGACTTAAAGTAAAACTTATTAAGGACGTTACTCCAATGCCTCATAACGGTTGCCGTCCTAGAAAAAGAAGAAGAATATAATTTTTGTATTTAAGTTGTATTAAATAGGAGATAAATAATATGGCAAGATATAGAGATGCTAGTTGTAGATTATGTCGTCGTGAAAAAACTAAACTTATGTTAAAAGGCGAAAGATGTCTTACTGCTAAATGTGCTATAACAAAAAAAAGAGATGTACCAGGTCCTAGTAACCGTAAAATGAAACAGTTATCAGAATATGGTATTCAGATGAGAGAAAAACAAAAAGTTAAACGTATTTATGGCGTTTTAGAAAAACAATTTAGAAATTATTATCATGAAGCTATTCGTGTAGCTGGTGTATCTGGTGAAAACTTACTTAGATTATTAGAATTACGTTTGGATAATGTTGTTTATAGACTTGGTCTTGCTAAAAGCAGAAATCAAGCTAGACAATTCGTAGCTCATGGTTTTATATCAGTAAATGGAAAAAGAATGACAGTTCCTTCATACTGTGTTAAAGTTGGTGATAAAGTTTCTATTACTGAAAGAGGTAATGCAGTAGCTGAGGTAAAAACTATTATAGAAGGTTTAAAAAGTGAATATGTTCCTGCTTGGTTAAGTTTAGATCTTTCTAATAAAACAGGTGAAATAGTTACTTTACCTATAAGAGAGCATATAGAGTATCCTATCAATGAACAGCTCATCATTGAGTACTATTCTAAGTAATGGAACTCTTTTATAAGAGGTATTATAAGAATGGCATTAAAAGAAATATTAGAATCTATTAGACATCCTCATAGAGTTACTTTTGAAAAGAAAGATTTAACTCCTACTTATGGTAAGTTTATTGCTCAGCCTTTTGAAAGAGGATATGCAGTTACAGTTGGTAATGCTTTAAGAAGAGTGTTGTTGTCTTCTATACCTGGTTATGCTATCACTGCTATTAAAATAGAAGGTGTTAGTAACGAATTTGAAAATGTACCTGGTATGAAAGAAGATACTATAGTTATGATTATGCATCTTAAAAATGTAGTAGTTTCTCTTCCTCCTCATTTGGATACTAAAACTATTCATATGAGAAAAGAAGGTCCTTGCACTATCACTGCTGGTGATTTGGTTGCAGATGATGCTGAAGCTCAAGTTCATAATCCAGACTATTATATAGCTACAATTGCTGAAGGTTACACTTTTGAAATGGATATTCAGATTGAGGGTGGATATAGTTATGTACCTGCTGAAATGAATGATGAATTGAGAGAAGATATTAATGCTATAGTTATTGATGCTATATACTCTCCTATTTTAAATGTTAAATATAATGTTGAACCTGTAAGAGTTGGACAACGTATAGATTATGGAAAACTTACTCTTGAAATAGAAACTAAGGGTAATGTGGCTCCTGAAAAAGCTTTGTCTCAGGCTGCTAAAATTTTAAGAGAAAATCTTAAACATTTTATGGACCCTGAAGAAGCTAATGGTGACGATGAAAAAATCGAAGAAACTCCTAAAGATTCTGTACTTGATTCTCTTAAGGGTAAACATATTGAAGAAGTAGAATTCTCTGTTAGAACTGCTAATTTCTTAATGGCTTCAGATTTGAAAACTTTGGATAAAGTTGCTGTTAAAAGTGAGGCTTATTTGAATAGACTTACTGGTGCTAATGAAATGATCATTGAAGAAATTAAAGAAAAACTTGCAGAGTTCGGTGCTCATCTTGGTATGAGAGGATAATATTAAAAAGTTAATAAACTTTTAAGGATAGGTAATATGAGACATAGAGTTACAGTTAAAAAATTTAATAGAACAAGTGCACATAAAAAAGCTATGCTTTCTAATATGCTTACTTCTCTTTTTAAATATGAAAAAATAGAAACTACTAAAGAAAAAGGTAGAGCTATTAAACAATTAGCTGATAAAATTATTTATAAAGCTAAAGTTGATAATGTTCATAATAGAAGAATGGTTGCTAAGTATGTTAAAGATAGAACTATACTTACTAAACTTTTCAAAGATATAGCTCCTAGATATGCTAATAAAAATGGCGGTTATGTAAGAAAAATTTTATCATATAAAAGATTCGGTGATGCTGCTGATATGTGTGTAGTTATGCTTTGCGAATCTGATAGCTCTTCTGTAAAAACTGAAAATAAATAATAATTAAACAAAAATAAACAAATCGGTTTATAAATCTAATATAAGCAAATTTTATTATATAAATAGTATCTTATGTGTGGTTATAGCGAATACTCGCTATAACTTTACATGAGTATTGTTTATGGAGGAATTATTATGCCTTTTCCAACAAAAAAACGTGTGAAAGTATCTAATGAAAATGAGGAAATTGAAACAGCTCCTGCTCAGGTGAAAAAAGTTGTGAGAAAAAGAGTTATAAAGCAGGTTGTTGCTGACTCTAATGAAGAAAGTACAAATAATTCAGAAATTATACAGGAAAAAGAAGAACTTGATAAAGAAATTGAGACTAATGATGAAGTAAAAGAAGTTAAAAGACCTCATGATGTCCTTTATATTACTAAATTAAGTTGTTTAACTTTTGAAGAACTTTTAGAATTTGCTGAATCTTATGGTATTAAAAAAGATGCAAATAATAATATCAGACGTCAAGAGCTTATGCATGCTATATTGAAAGCTCAAATAGCTATGGAAGGTAAAATAGTTGCTGAAGGTACTTTAGAAACTTTACAAGATGGATTTGGATTTTTAAGATCTCAGAATAGTAATTATTTAGTTGGACCTGATGATATATATATTTCTCCTGCTCAAATTAGACTATTTGGACTTAGAACAGGTGATATTATTAGAGGTGAGGTGAGACCTCCTAAAGATAATGCCGGTGAAAAGTTTTTTGCTTTACTTAGAATAGAAAGTGTTAATGGTGAGGAACCTAATAATCTTTATAAAAGACCTCATTTCGATAAATTAACTCCTATTTTCCCTAATGAACGTATTGATTTGGAATTTTTACCTAATAAAATTTCTACACGTATCATTAATTTAGTTTCTCCTATTGGTAAAGGTCAAAGAGGTTTGATTGTTGCTCCTCCTAAAGCCGGTAAAACTATGATGCTTCAGGAAATTGCTAATGCTATATGTAAAAATTATCCTGATATTAAATTATTCATACTTCTTATAGATGAACGTCCTGAAGAAGTTACTGATATGAAAAGACAAGTACCAGAGGCTGAAGTTGTAGCTTCTACTTTTGATGAAACTCCTGATAAACATTGTCAGGTTTCTGAAATGGTATTAGAAAAAGCTAAACGTTTGGTAGAGAATAAACATGATGTTGTTATAATATTAGATTCTATCACAAGACTTTCAAGAGCTTATAACTTGGTTGTACCTGCAAGCGGTAAAGTATTAACTGGCGGTGTTGATTCTAATGCTTTGCATAAACCAAAAAGATTCTTTGGTGCTGCTCGTAATATTGAAGAAGGCGGTTCGCTTACTATTATTGCTTCTGCTTTGGTTGATACTGGTAGTAAAATGGACGATTATATTTATGAAGAGTTCAAAGGTACTGGTAATATGGAGCTTCATTTAGACAGAAAGCTTGCTAATAGAAGACTTTTCCCTGCTATTGATATTGATTCTTCTTCTACTAGAAGGGAAGATTTACTTCTTACTGAAGAAGAAAAGAATAAAATGTGGGCTTTAAGAAAATATATGCAGTCTCAGGGTATAGATGAGGATCAATTAATAGAAACTGTTATTGATAAAATGAATTCTACTAAAGACAATGCTGAGTTTTTAAAATTATTAAACTCTTAATTTATTGTTAGGATTTTATCAATATGTCAAAAAACTCTGAAGAAGAAGATAGAAAACTATTTGAGTTTTATTTAGAGCATGGATATTTTCCTGATGAGTTTAAAAGTTCAAAAAAAGATATAAAAAAAGAAAATATTCAAAAAATTGATAATAAAGAAATCGAAATAAAAAAAGAAGCTGCTAATAATGATTTTGTTGTTAGCGAAGAAGATAGAAATATGTTTTTAAGTGCAATTGAAAATCTCGATTGCACTAATCATTCTAAAAAATCTATTCAAGACAGAAAAATCAATATAAAATTTAAACCTAATATAAAAAATGTTATTCCAAAAGACAGACTTGATTTACATGGGCTTACAAGTGAAAGAGCTTTAATAGAAGTTAAGCATTTTATTTATGAATGTAAAAAAAATAGAGTAAGTCCTATTTTAATAATACATGGTAAAGGATTTGGAAGTGAAAATAGGATACCTGTATTAAAAAATCTAGTAGAGTATTATTTAGCAACAGAAGGAAAGCATTATATAAAATATGCTGATGATGCTCCTATACATCTTGGCGGAAGCGGTGCAAAAATAATTTTTTTAAATATATAGTTTTTAAATTATATCTACTTACCGCACGCAGAATAAAACTAAAAACATAAATTTATTTTGAATTCAAATTCAATTATATTTTAAATTTAGTTTACCGTGCGTTAAATAAATTCTAAATCTAATCATCACTTGGGCGGGTGCTGTAATTTCTAATTAAGTTATAAAGATAATAAAAATAAACATTTAAATAATATTAATAATAATAAAAGGGCGGGGTTTAGAATAAGGTTTTAAAATTTAAATTACATTTGCCCACCCTTTAGTTTTTCAACTTTTTCTGATATTTATAACAATATTTTCTTTTTTATTTTTACTGTTATTTTAGCTGCCCACCCAAGATTTTTTTAAATTTATTATCTACTTACCGCACGCAGAATAAAACTAAAAACATAAATTTATTTTGAATTCAAATTCAATTATATTTTAAATTTAGTTTACCGTGCGTTAAATAAATTCTAAATCTAATCATCACTTGGGCGGGTGCTGCAATTTTTGATTAAGCTATAAATGTAATAAATATTAAAATTCAGAATAGAACTGTAAGCTTTAAAGGGCGGGTATGTAAATTGATTAATATTTGTTATGGTAAGTTATAAAACTAAATTCTTTTTTAATAGGAAGTATTAATCTTGAGTGAGTTTTATGATTTTCATCATATATTTTTAAATGGTTATGCGGTTCCAAATTTTGATTGAAAAGCCTTAAATCACACAAAGCAAGCCCAAATCCGGCACTTTCACTATTATCTAATTGTTCTGTGAAAAATTTTTCTATTAAATTATTATTATAATATTCTTTAAAAGTTAATCTTTTTGAATCTATTCTTGTTCTGCTTATCATCGTAAGAGGAGCATCATTAACTATTTCGAAATAAAGATCATTTTTATTAATTCTTGATATTAATTTGATAGTTAATTTATTTCTCATATCATTATTATTTAATAATTGTGCATATTTTTTTTCATCTATTTCTATGTTGCTGTCAATATCTTTTATAAGATTATTTTCTAATTTTATATATTCTTTTAATTTATTTTTAGTATCATCATCTTTTAGTATATTAGAATATTCACTCATTATATCATAATCATTAAAATATTCATCATTTGCTATTTGACTTGTGAAATTAGGGAATTTTTCTTTTAATATTTTCATAGTAATGATATGCAAATATCTTGCTTTAATTGCATTGGATATAAGTTCCATTATAATATATACAGCATCATTAGTATATTTATCTATATTATATTTTTTTAGTATTTCTTCTATTATGAAGATGATTTTTTGCTTAGTAATATTATCAAGCCATATAATATTAAATTTTACAGGTTCTTTTTTATGATTTTTAATGTATTTTAATATATCTTCTATACTACTCTGGGAATCTATCATGATTTAATAATCTCTTTAGCTATACGTTCTAATACATTCTTTTCACCTAATGTATCTCTTACTCTAAGCAAATTTGTACTTACCTTTTTGTAATATTCTTTATCTGTTAAATATTTCATTATATAACTTGTAATGGTGTTAGGGTTGCAGTCATTTTGTAATAATTCAGGAACTGCTTCTTCATTAAGTAAAACATTAGGCATACCAACATACTTTATATTAGTAAGCAATTTTCCAAGTAGGAAAGTAATATGTGATATTTTATAACATATTACCATTGGTTTTCCATAACAAGCTGCTAATAAACTTGCAGTTCCGCTTGACATAATTAAGGCATCAGAATAAGAATACACATAATCTTTATTTTCACCATTTAATAAAGAATATGATACACCTTCCAATATATTTTTATAATTATCAATAATTTTTTTGATAGGTTCTGTATATTCAGGATATGCTATAGGTATAACAAATCTTATATTTGAAGATAGCATATCATTAAGCATTTTCATAGCTTTAATAAATACAGGTGCCAATTTTGTTATTTCCTGATGTCTGCTTCCAAATAATACGCCAACAGTATAATCTTTTTCAGGCATATCTAATTTTGGAATTTCTCTATTATAATCTAAATCGGCAAATGGATGTCCGCTATACATTACATTACAGCCATATTTTTTATATACATCATAATCAAATAAGAAAGGTGTTATAATTTTTTTAGCTGAAAGTAATTTTTTAGCATTCCAAGCTCCCCATATACCAACATGAGGAGGGAAATAATAAATATATGGTATATTATTAGCCTTAAAATATTTAGCTAATAATAAATTAACGCCTTGATTATCTACTAAAAGCATTATATCAACTTTATTTTTTTTGAGATAATCTTGTAATATGTTAAAAGCACCTAATTTTTTAAAAGCATAAACTGGATTAGCTCCTTCAAATATTCCCATAGTAGATAATGTTGACATATCAGATAATATATTAACATCGGCTTTTTGCATCTCAACACCGCCAAAGCCGTCTAATATTATTGAAGAATCTAATTCCTTTATCTTTTTTGCTAATAAGGCACCTTGAATGTCGCCTGATACTTCGCCAGTAGCTATAAATATTCTCATAAGTTTATTTTTTATATAATTTTTATTACACAGTTTTTCTAGGTGTAATTCCTCTTTTTGCCTTAGATATAAACTCTACAATATTTTTAGCTATTTCATTTAATGAACTGTCATTTAAATATGTATCTAAAAACTCTTGTTTAGTTTTATTCCAATTGTACCATAAATCATAAGCTTCTTCTGCTTGAGATATTTGTTCAGATGTGAAACCTGCACGTCTCATACCAACTAAATTAAGTTTATAAACAATAGCCTCTCCAGCATGAGCAGTTAAAGCATAAGGTAATATGTCTCTTCCTACAGCTGACATACCGCTTATCATAGCATACTGTCCTATAGCACAGAATTGATGTACTACACAGTTACCAGATATAAAAGCTCCTTTTTCTACTCTTACATGTCCAGCTACTAAAGCACCATTACATATAATTACGTTATCTTGTATTTCACAGTCATGGGCAACATGTCCTGTAGCCATTATATAACAATTATTTCTTATAATAGTTTTAGCATTTTCTTTAGAAGCTCTATGTAAATTAGCAAATTCTCTAATTTCGTTATTGTCACCGATTTCAAGAAAGCTTACAGTTTTTCTATCAAAATGTATATCCTGAGGTAAATTTCCTATTACAGCATGATCATGTATAATATTATTTTTACCTATAGTTGTATATTCCTTTATAACAGAATGAGCTCCAATAGTTGTATTTTCACCTATAGAAACTTCACCTTCTATAACAGCATAAGGTCCTATTTGAACATTATCAGCTATTTTAGCAGATTCTGAAATAATCGCAGTTTTATGTATATTATTTGGCATTTATTTTCCTTATTTTCTTAAAGCTAATTATTTTTCTATTTTCATAGCTTCTTTATCTACTAAGAACAATCCTAAATCTCCAGAGCAAGCTAATTTTCCGTCAACTTTTACTTCTCCATGAGTTTTAAGCAATGTTCCATTAAAAGCATCTACTGTTACAAACATATCCATTACATCACCAGGTATAACAGGATTTTTAAATTTAACATTATCTATTTTAGCAAAGAACATGAATTTTTTTCCAAGTTCTTCAGGTTTTAATAATTTTGTATAGCAGTAAATACCAGAAGTTTGAGCTAATGCTTCTATCATTAAAACTCCAGGCATAATAGGACTTTCAGGAAAATGTCCAGTAAATTGAGGTTCATTAAAAGTTACATTTTTTATAGCATGTATTTGTCCATCTTCGATACTTTCTACTTTATCAACAAGTAAGAAAGGATATCTATGTGGTAATAATTCCATTATTTTAGTTATATTAATTTTATCCATTATATAATCAATCCTTATATTAGTTTTTAATAAAAAACAAATTTACAGAAAAAATTATATCATATAACGGTAAAGTTACAAGCATAAAATAGTTAATATAATGTTTAAGAGCCATAGATATTGCACATTTTTAGTTTAAAAAAAGAAGGTATTCCTTATAATTTAAATTGCTACAAA
>NZ_CALXRM010000004.1 GCF_944390845.1 uncultured Brachyspira sp. | reverse complement strand
TTTCTAGAAATTTAAATTATAAGGAATACCTTCTTTTTTTAAACTAAAAGTGTGCAATATCTATGGCTCTTAAACAGAATATATTAATTTTGATTATTGATTTTTATACCTATATATAATATAATAATTATGTTTATTCAAATTAAAAGAAATATAACTTATTTTTTAATAATCAAATAAATAATTTTTTTAAGAGGAACTAATATGCGTTTTAAAAGTGCCTATAATGGAATATTAACAAAAGACGATATCGGCAAAGAAGTAAAACTAGCCGGTTGGGTGTTAAGAAGAAGAGATCATGGCGGAGTAATATTCGTAGATTTAAGAGACAGAACAGGTTTTGTACAAATTGTATTCAATCCTGAAATCAGCAAAGAAGCACATAATGACGCCCAAGATTTAAGAAGCGAATATGTTATCAGTGTTGAAGGTAAAGTAAGAGCTAGAAGTCCTGAAATGGTTAACCCTAAAATCCCTACTGGTGAAATTGAGGTTATGGTTGAAAAAATGGAGCTTCTTAATACTTCTGAAACTCCTCCTTTCTTACTTGAAGATGATATTGATACTGGTGAAGATATAAGATTAAAATACAGATACTTAGACCTAAGAAGAACTAAAGTATTTAATAACTTATACAAAAGATTCCAAATTACTAATGCTTTCAGAAAACATTTAGCTGATAATGGTTTTATAGATGTTGAAACTCCTATATTAAATAAAAGTACTCCTGAAGGTGCAAGAGACTTCTTAGTTCCTTCAAGATTAAATGCCGGAGATTTCTATGCATTGCCTCAATCTCCTCAAATATTCAAACAAATACTTATGATAGGCGGTTTTGAAAGATACTATCAAGTTGCTAAATGTTTCCGTGATGAGGACTTAAGAGCTGACAGACAGCCTGAATTTACTCAAGTTGATATTGAAACTTCTTTCCTTAATACTGATGAATTCTTATCTATTATGGAAAGTGTTACTGCTAATATAGTTAAAGATGTTTACGGTATAGATATCCCTACTCCATTCCCTAGATTAAATTATTATGATGCTATGGAAATGTACGGAAGCGATAAGCCTGATACTAGATTTGAATTAAAACTTATCAATGTTGAAGATGCTGTTAGAGGCTGCGATTTTGCAGTATTCAAAAATGCTTTAGACAACAAATTTATAATAAGATGTTTAAATGCTAAAGGCGGCGTTGATAAATTAAGCAGAAAAGATATTGACGACTTTACTAAATATGTTGGTATATTTGGTGCTAAAGGTCTTGCTTGGATGAGAGTTACTGAAAACGGACTTGAGTCTAACATTGTTAAATTCTTCTCTGAAGAAAATCAAAAGAAAATATTAGAAGTTACAAAAGCAGAAAAAGGAGATTTATTATTCTTTGTTGCTGATACTCCAAAAGTTACTTATGACGCTTTAGGTAATTTAAGATTAAGAGTTGCTGAGAAATTAAATTTAATAGATAAAGATAAATTGAATTTCTTATGGGTAGTAGAATTCCCATTATTTGAATATGATCACAAAGAAAAGAGAATATCAGCTACTCACCACCCATTTACTGCTCCTGTACCTGAAGATGTTGCTATACTTGAAAGCGAACCTCTTAAAGTAAGAAGCGATACTTATGACTTAGTATTAAACGGTAATGAAATAGGCGGCGGCGGTCAGCGTATTTATGACAGCAAGATACAAGCTATAATATTTAAACTTTTAGGTATAGATGAAGAAAAAGCAAAATTAAGATTCGGATTCTTACTTGACGCTTTAAAATATGGTGCTCCTCCTATGTGCGGTATGGCTTTCGGTATAGACAGAGTTATAATGTTATTACAGAAACAAGACAGCATAAGAGAAGTTATAGCATTCCCTAAAACTCAAAAAGGGCAATGTTTAATGAGCGGATGTCCTTCTACTGTTGATGCTGATCAATTAGATGAGCTTCATTTGAAAGTTGAAGAATAATAATATAAAATAAATCTTATTTATAACATATTAAGTTCCTACTATCATTATTGTAGGGACTTAATATGAATTAATCATTTAAGTTAATTACTTGGGAATAAATGTATAAAATGTTAAATAATATAGAGATAAAAAATTTCAGAGGAATTAAACATTTAACAATTGATAATTTTAAAAACATAAATATTTTTCTAGGTAAAGCAAATACTGGAAAAACATCTGTAATAGAAGCAATAGCATGTGGTATTACTAAAAATGCTAATTCTTTAATGTTATTATCATATTTTAGAGGTATTATTAGAGATGATGATATATTTGAGTCATTATTTTATGATTATAATATCAATATTCCTATTATGCTTAACACAAAAATTGATAATGATAATTATAACATTGAAATATCTCCATATAAACAAGAAAGAGAAATTATAATATCTGATGATAAATCTGAAGAAATATATAATACGGAACTCAATAAATTATTATACAAAATATCAAACAATGGAAAAAGCAGAACTTCAACAATATCATTTATAAAAAAAGAGAAAAAGATCAGTGTAAAAATAAACAATCTTCAAATAAATTTGAATGATAACGTTGATTTTATCAGTGGGTATATATCTGAGGATTTTTCCAGTAATTTAAAATCCATATTATCAAATAATCAAAAAAAAGAACAATTTAAATCTTTATATACTAAATTTGACAATAGAATAAAAGATATAAGATTTATAGAAAATAAAGTTGCTGTAGAATTAGTTAATTTAACACATGCGATAAATATAAAATCTATGGGAAAAGGATTTCAAACATATCTAAAAATTATTGCTTCTATGGTAGCTGGAAATAAATATATTGTTATTGATGAAATAGAAAATGGTATGCATTTTGAAAGTGTAAAAATTTTACTTGAAAATATTTTATCACTCTCAAAAGAATATAGTTTACAATTTTTTGTTACAACTCATAATAAAGAATTATTAGAGATTTTGAATAATATTTTAGATGAAAATAATTATAATGATATGCTTTCTGTATATAACACATATATAAATAATGAAAATAATATTGATATAATAAATTATACTCAAGAAAATTTTTCTCATTTTATAGAAAATGATAATGAAATGAGGGATTAATAATGATAACTATTTTTGTAGAAGGAAGCAGCGATAAAGATTTTTTAGAATTATATATAAAATATTTGAAAAATAATGGTGATATAAAAAATGAAAGTAATTATAAAATAGAACAAGTAGGCGGAAAAGACAAATTATTCGAATACAAAAATAAAATAAAAAAAACAAATGGTAAATATATGATAATATTTGATGCTGATCTTGATTATAATGCTTCAATTAATAATATAAAAAATCAATTTGAAATTTCTAACGATGATAATATATTTTTATTTCCAAATAATAAAGATACTGGAAACTTAGAAACATTATTAGAAAAAATAGCAATATATAAAGATGTTTTAAATTGTTTTGATAGTTATGAAAAATGCATTAATGGACTTAAAAACACTAATCCAAACATTAATACTCCAGCAAAAAAATCAAAAGTGTATGCTTATATGCACGCATTTGGATTTAAAAATACTATTCAAAAAATAGAAAAATTTGATTTGACACCATATATAAATTTTGATGATCCTTATTTAAATGAATTAAAAAACTTTTTAATAAAACTATCATAAAATATAACAAACTAGCATTTATTGGAAAAAATATGAATAAATTAGATTTAGTAATATTTGATATGGACGGATTACTTCTTGATACTGAAACTATTAGTTTAGCTGCTTGGAAAAAATCTTTCAAAAATTATAATATTAATATTGATGTAGAAAAATTATTCTTCAGTAAAATATTAGGTTCAAATGAAAGCTCTATAAAAAGTACTATAATGGAAATATCAAATATTGATAATGAAAAAATATTCTATAACATGATAAATAATCAAATTGAAGAAGCATTCAATATAGTAAATGAAGATGGTATAAATATAAAAAAAGGTGCTTTGGAATTATTAGATTTTTTAAATGAAAATGGTGTAAAAAAAGCGATAGCAAGCTCAAGTATAAAAAGAAAAGTTGATTTATATTTGGAAAAAACAAATTTAAAAGAAAAATTTGATTATATAGTTTCTGGAAATGAAGTTGAAAAACCTAAACCTTATCCTGATTTATATAACAATGCATGCAATCATTTTAAAGCTGATAAAAATAATGTAATAATATTAGAAGATTCAAAAAATGGTTTATTATCTGCTAAAAATGCTGATATAGAGAAAAGGTTTTATATTCCTGATTTGTTTTTATTATCAATGGAAGAAGAAAAAGAATTATCATATAAAAAATTTAATGATCTTATAGAAGTAAAAGAATATATTAAAAATAATTTTGAATTTTAATAAAACTTCTATTTTGTATTATTTTAATTTACCCGCCCTTTATCTTATATTGCGGTATTCTGTAATTTCTATTTTTTATTTCTTTATTGTTAAAAAAGAAATGTTAACACCCACCCAAGATTTTTTTAAATTTAAAATACATACACCACACGCTTAATAAAATTAAAAATATAAATTTAATTAGTAATAAGATTCATTTATATTTATTAATTATTAAAGCGTGTGTTCAAAAATATTACTTATCTAATTTCATAATCATCATCTACATTGAAACTTATATTCACTTCTAAATTCTCAAGCTTCTGATTTTTCTTTTCATAGTCAGCCTTGATTTGTGAATATATATTATATCCTGCACTCATATTTATAAATTTAGCATATATCTCATTTTCTTTTCCATTAAATGCCCCACTATTAAATAGTGAAAAAAGATAATTATTAAGTAAGTGATATGTATGAAGCTGAGTTTTATAAATTGAACAATTCTTTGTTTTGAAATGGAAATTAACAAGCTCTCCTGAATGAAGCTCATTATAAAATTCATTATCAGCACAAATTTCAGGCAAGAATAAAAATAAATCCGAAGCAAGACTATAATCTTTAGTTAGGTTTTCAGCTAAATCTCCTAATTTATCATAATAGTCTTCTGTTTCATCAGCATTTAAAACTATATTGGCATACTGCTGAACAAAATTCAAAATTTCTTCATTAGAATATGGATAAGGAGTATAAGTTTCATCATCTTGAACTAAAAAGAAAAATTGCTTATCAGAAAGGAAATCTGTTTCTCCCCAAGTTTTTACATACTCATTCATTTTATTAGCAAGCTCAGGTATGTTTACATCATTTATTCTCAACTCACCAACAGAATAATTATCTCTAGCCTTTGCCCCATATATTTTTATATAACAAATTTTCTGATTTCCTATACGCTTTAATATATCATCTTTGAACATATTCCAATATGTATTAACATTCTTTGGATTTTGAGAATTATTTCCAATATTTACTAAATTGCTTGTATATACTTTCCATTTATGAGTCTTTCCTGCAAATTCGGTTTCTACTTCATCAAGAATCTTTCCTTCATTCATAGCTTTTATTCCAGTCATTATGCCATAGGCAAAACTTCCATTAGCTAGACCAGCAGCTGTATTAGTATCCTTTCCTGCACTGGCACAGCATTCAAATATATTTCTGTCCCAATTAGGACTTGATATATAATAATTTATAACAGCACTTTTATCTGTCACATTATCAACATAAGCATTGATAAATATATTCCATTTTTTTATAACTATGCTTCCTTCTATTATTTCATTTTCTATATCATTTGAAAGTATTGATGATATATCATTTATAATAGAATCTGCATTATTAGCATCTACACTATTAGCCTCATATTGAAATGCATCTTTTCTTATATCATCTTTAAATCTATTATAAAGATTATTATAGTAATCATATTCTTCAATACTTATATTATCCTTATTCATTTCAAGAGTATATATAGCTCTCTCTATATATTTAGTAGAAGTATCAGCATCACATTTTCCCAAATGTGCATAAGCTGTCTTATAAAACCAAGTATGATGATTTCTAACTTCTTCACTTAATGAGTTTAAAACTTCTATTGCTAAATCAAACTTCCCTGTATTATTATAAGCCACAGCAAGAAGCCCTCTAATATCATCATCTTGATCTTTTTCTGGAATAGATAATAATAATTTTACTATATCATGATGTTTGCCTTCAGAATATAACTGATCTAATTTGGAATTTAATTCTTCATTAATCATATCAATTTCCTTTAATTTCATATTTATAAGATATAATAAGTATATTAGAATATATCTAAATTGCAAATTTTTTATATAATTTTGTAAACAGTTATATATAAAATAAAACAATACATGTATTATATGTAATATAAGATTTAAAAATTGAAATATATAATTATTTTGATAAGATTTTATGGATAAGAAATTAATAAAAAAATTATTGGCTTTAGATTATCATTTTAACCTAAAACCAATAATTTTATATTTTACTAAATAATATATTATTTAACTTTAAAGAAACTCATAATATCTTCTAAGTGATTAGCTTGATCAAGTAAAGATCTTGAAGCTGCTGTAGACTGTTCTACTAAAGCAGCATTTTGCTGAGTTATATTGTCCATTTTTGTTACTGCTGTATTAACTTGATCAACACCTGATTCCTGTTCTATAGCTGTCTGACTTATATCATTCATAATCTTAGAAGTTTCTTCTATTTTCATCTCTATATTATTAAAAATATCTTGAGAGTGTCTAGCCATTTCGGCTGATTTATTGATTTTCTCGTAAATATCGTCTATAAGAGTAGTAATATCTTTAGCTGAAGACTGTGAGTTCTGTGCCAAATTTCTTACTTCGCTTGCTACAACTGCGAAACCTCTACCTTGATCGCCTGCTCTGGCTGCCTCTACTGAAGCATTCAAAGCTAATATGTTAGTTTGGAATGCTATATTTTCTATTACTTTAGTGATGTCTTTTATCTTAGCACTAGCTTCGTAAACTTCTTCTATCATTTTTGTAGTATTAGCTATTACACTGCCGCCTTCAATAACAGCATTTCTTGAAGCTATCATTACATTATTACCATCAACTGAATTTTGTGCTGATGATTTTATTGTAGATGCCATCTCTTCCATAGAACTAGCTGTTTCTTCCAAACTTGAAGCCTGATATTCTGTTCTCTGTGCTAAATCTTCACTTCCTTTATGAAGCTCATTAGCAGCATTAGCTATTTCAGAAGAAGCTGCAAGAACCTCAGAAATTACTTCTACAAATCTATTTCTCATAGTATCGAATGAATGTGACAATTCACCAATTTCATCATCTCTTTTATCTAATTTAGATGCAAACATAAAATTACCTTCTGCCATTTTATGAGCTTCATCTACTATATCTCTTATAGGTCTGATAAGTCTTCCTATATAGAAACCTGATACTACAGAAGAAAATATAATACCAGCTATACCTAATATTATACCTATAATAGTCATCTTTCTGCTTTCAGCATACAATAGTTTCTGAGTGATACCGCACATCATAAACCAAGGCTGAGATTTCATTCTTTTGAAAAATGCACTTCTTTTTATGCCTTCATGAGTATATGAAAATAAACCTGAATCCTTACCAGCTGGAGTTTTCAAAGAAGAATTTGCCTCAGTTCCTAAAGTTCTATCAATATTATGATATACAACTTGTAAATTTGCTTCATTTAAAGCAAATATACTTTTATCTTCAGAAAATTCACTTCTAGTATCAGCCAATGTTTCATTTATTATTCTTGACCAATCCACAAAAGCAACAAAACTTCCTATAAGTTGTCCTTCTAAACTATATACAGAATGCACTATAGGAAGTATAAAACCATTATTTATATCAGATTCATATATTGTATCACTTGTAGCATGATCATAACCTGAATCAACAAATTCTTTCCATAATTGAGGATATGCTGCAGACATGTCCAAACCTGAGTTTTTAGTATCTCCATTATAAGATTCTATTACTCTTCCATTTAAATCTATTAAATCTAATGTAAGTATGTAATCATTATTATCAAATAAATTTATCATAGTTCTTATAGCTCTATCTTTAACATATTCACTTCTTGTCTGCATATATTCTATAATAGTAGGTATTCTTGAATAAGCGTCCATAATAATTAATTGCTCATTAAGTATAGTATCAAGCAAAGAAGAATAACCATTTACAGAAGTAGAAAATCCTGAATATGTAGCATTATTTATAGCTTTGCTTGCTATGTTTATAGAAGTAAATATTATTGTAAATGATAATATAACAATAACTATATTTACAATAAGGGGGATTTTAAAAGCTATACTGTTAAATTTTCTCATAAGAAATTTCTGCAAACCTCTCTATCTAATAATTTAGAAACTATAGTATTAAGTTACGGTAATAGAAATCAATTATTTAAATAAAAATAAAATTAATATACACAAACTACCAAACACTATAAGGATTATAGTATAATTTTAATTTTAAAAAAGTCAATTATAAAAAAATATTTAGCAATAAATATGTTAAATAAGTAATATAATAATAAAAAAAGGGGTATTATAGCCTATGAAAGTATAATAAACCCTTTTTAAATTGGAAAATAATGAATATATTATTTCACTTTAAAGAATGCTACAAGAGTCTCTAAATGATTAGCCTGCTCAAGCAAAGATTTTGAAGCTGCAGTGGACTGTTCTACTAAAGCAGCATTTTGCTGAGTTATACTATCCATTTTTGTTACAGCAACATTAACTTGATCAACTCCTGCTTCCTGTTCTATAGCTGTCTGGCTTATATCACTCATAATTTTTGAAGTTTCTTCTATCTTCATTTCTATATCTGTAAAAATTTCCTGAGAATGCCTTGCCATCTCTGCTGATTTATTTATTTTTTCGTAAATATCTTCTATAAGTACCGTAATATCTTTAGCTGAAGCCTGTGAGTTTTGTGCTAAATTTCTTACCTCGCTTGCTACTACTGCAAAACCTCTGCCTTGATCTCCTGCACGGGCTGCCTCAACTGAAGCATTTAAAGCAAGTATATTAGTCTGAAAAGCAATATTTTCTATAACTTTAGTAATGTCTCTGATTTTAGCACTGGACTCATAAACCTCCTCTATCATTTTAGCAGTATCTGCTATAACACTTCCTCCTTCAGCAACAGCATTTCTTGAAGATATCATAACTTTATTGCCATCAACTGAATTTTGTGCTGATGATTTTATTGTAGAAGCCATCTCTTCCATAGAAGAAGCAGTCTCTTCCAAACTTGATGCCTGATACTCCGTTCTCTTTGCCAAGTCTTCACTTCCCTGATAAAGCTCATTTGCAGCATTTGCTATCTCTTCAGAAGACATTAATATTTCCTTAATCATTTGTGAAAATTTAGACTTCATATCATTAAATGAATTTAATAATTCGCCTATCTCATCGTTTCTGGATTGTATATAAAAAGATGATGCCAAATTTCCAAGAGATATTTCTTTAGCTTCTTTAACTATATTCTTTATAGGGCTTATGCTTCTTCTTATATAGAAAACAGAAAATACAACTGATGCGGCTATTCCTATGATACCTATTATACTTCCGCTTAACAGCATTTTTCTATTGGCAGAATAAATCAGGCTTTCCGATATTCCGATTCCAGAGGTCCATGGCATAGATGACATTTTTTTATAGAAAACAAATTTATCAGTGTTGAAATAATTAAATCTTACAATACCAGAAGAAGAATTTGAAGGGATATTAAGATTTATAGTTTTCTTAAGCTCCGATGCTATATTATGGTATACAATTTCTCTATTATCATTCATTATAAAAATACTTTTTTCTGTCGAAAAATCATTGCCGAATCTATATAAACTATCTCTCATTATTAAAGACCATTCTATAAAACCTATAATAGCACCCGCATAATTATCATTATTATCTAAAATAGGAACTATAATTGGAAGAATAAAACCATTATTCATATCTGACTCATATATGGTTTCTGATATAGATACCTTATTTTCCTGCTTAAAAATATTCCATAAATCAGGATATATTTCAGATATTCTTCCTCCTATATTTGTATCTCCTGTATATGATGCTAATATTTCTGAATTTCTTGAAAGTATGTAAGCATTTGTTATATATTTATTATTATCAAGCACTTGAGTTAAAGTAGTGAAAACATTTCTATTTCCGTTTTGAATATAATCAAGCATTACAGGCATAGAAGCGTAACTTTCCATAAGAAGTATTTGATTTTCTATAGATATATCTAAATAACTATTGCATCCGTCTACAGTTGATATCATATATTGATTTGCATAATTATCAATTTCTGATGATGCCAGATTAATTAAAGAAAATATTATAAAAAGACATATCATTATTGTTACAATATTTACAATTAATGGAAGTTTTACTGCTATACTATTAATTTTTTTCATATAAAAAACACCTCTAGTTAATTTTATGCTGTAAAGATATTAATACTTATAAATAAATAGTCAATAGCAAATATATAAAAATAATTTTTATTTAACTCTAAAGAAAGACATAAGGTCTTCTAAATGTTTAGCCTGATCAAGCAAAGATTTTGAAGCTGCAGTAGATTCTTCTACTAAAGCAGCATTTTGCTGAGTTATACTATCCATTTTTGTTACAGCAACATTAACTTGATCAACTCCTGCTTCCTGTTCTACAGCTGTCTGACTTATATCATTCATAATCTTAGAAGTTTCTTCTATTTTCATTTCTATATTATTGAAAATCTCTTGAGAGTGTCTAGCCATTTCAGCTGATTTATTGATTTTCTCGTAAATATCGTCTATAAGAGTAGTAATATCTTTAGCTGATGATTGTGAGTTCTGTGCCAAATTTCTTACTTCGCTTGCTACAACTGCGAAACCTCTACCTTGATCGCCTGCTCTGGCTGCCTCTACTGAAGCATTTAAAGCTAATATATTAGTTTGGAATGCTATATTTTCTATTACTTTAGTGATGTCTTTTATCTTAGCACTAGATTCATAAACTTCTTCTATCATTTTTGTAGTATTAGCAATAACAACACCGCCTTCTTCAACTGCATTTTTGGAATCTATCATAACTTTATTGCCATCAACTGAATTTTGTGCTGATGATTTTATTGTAGATGCCATCTCTTCCATAGAACTGGCTGTTTCTTCCAAACTTGAAGCTTGATATTCTGTTCTTTGTGCTAAATCTTCACTTCCTTTATAAAGCTCATTAGCAGCATTAGCTATTTCATTAGAAGCCTCTAATACATTGGTTATAACTTCAACTATTTTCTCCCTCATAAGCATAAATGAATGAGACAACTCCCCTATCTCATCTTTTCTATCTTTAACTGAAGAATGTAATACGAAATTACCTTCTGACATATCATGAGCTTCCTGAACTATAAATTTCATAGGTCTGATTGTACCTCTTACATAGAATACCATTACTATAGTTGATATAGTTATACCTAAAACACCTATAATAATACCTAATAAAATCATCTTTCTGCCTGCCGCATATAATAAACTATCAGTTGTTCTTTCAACCATTACCCATTTTGTAGTTGATAATTTTTTGAAAAATGCTGATATGCCTTCTCCATTTCTAACATAAGAAAGTAATCCAGAATTTTCATTTTCAGGTATCACAAGTGAATCTGTTGCTTTTGAAAATAATCTAGTTTTATCATTATGATAAACTATCTCATTATAATCATTAATTACAAATAAAGTTTTATCTGCAGAAAATTGATCTTTGGAATCTTTTAAGCTCTCATCTATAATTTTACCCCAATTCACATAAGCTATAAAAGCACCTATTACATTATTGTTAAGATCTTTTACACTCTGCAAAACAGGAAGTATTATATCATTACCTTCCTTATATATACTATAAGATAATGTTGTTCTATAATTTTGATTAACAAAAGCTCCCCATAATCTGCTGTATTTTACAGATATATCTGTTCCTGTAAGTTCTTTACTTCCATCATAAGATTCAATAACTTTTCCATCTAAACCTAACATAAATAAGTCTATTATATACTCATTATTGTCAAATAATACAGTCATTGTTCTAATAGCTCTGTCCTGTACCACCTCACTTCTTGTAGACATATATTCTCTAATAGTAGGTATATTAGCATAAGACTCTATAAGTATAGATTGATAAGATAGTATGCTATCTATTAATGAAGAATAACCATTAACAGATGTTTCAAAACCTGATGCCGTTACAGCATTTAATTCTCTAGTTGCTAGAGTAATTGAAGCTGTTACAAGTGTTACAGATAAAATGATTATTATAATAGTAACTATTAAAGGGAGTTTTACCATTATACTATTCATCTTACTGACTTTGAATGTGGATATACTAATATCCGATAATTTTAATTTCTTCATAAGAAAATAACCCCATCATATATATTGAGCATATTTTACATAAAAATGAATGATATGTCAATATTATTGTTACTTATTGTTCCTATTATTACATATTCTTTACATTAAGTTTACTTTTTTTCGAAAAATTACTTCCTAACTGAACATTATACCAATTTTGCCATTCAGTTATCTTAATTAAAGAACGCTTATATTCATTCATTAAATCTTTTTCTGTATATATAATATTGGGTTTATATGTTTTTGGTGGAGTAGTTAGAGGAATAGTTACATATTTTATAGTAGAGCAACTAGAAAAAAATAATATAAATAACAATAATAAATACTTCATACTTTTTTTATAATAACTTTATTAAATAATATAAAAATAATAAATATAACAAATAAAATAATATAAACTATACATTTTATAATATTAAAATTTACAAAAATCATATCTAATATTAATCCTAAAAAGAACATAATAACATACATAATCATGATAATTTTATAGTTTTTTATCTTATCCCAAATTTTTAATAATAAATCTTTAATCATATTATTACTCCTTTAAACTTTTATAATAATTACTAACAATACTGTTAAAAGCATTTATAGTTTCATCACTTAGTTTTTTATATTTAATTTTTTTTATAGCTTTATCACTATTTGAAAAAGTTTCTGCTATCATAACTTGTTTATCTTTAAAAATAATTTCTTTTTGAAGCAATATATTATTTGACTGTAATTGTACTATTTTTATATTAAGATTATTTATCTCTTTAGTTTTTGAATTTAATTTAATATTTAGAAAATAAATATATGATAAAATAGAAATTAGTATTAAAGCTATATAAAAATATTTTGACTTAATTATCTTTAATATTATTACTTGTATCATTTTGCTTATTATTATTTTTAAGTATTTAAAAAATTATATTATTGCTATACTAAAAAAATCCTGTAAGATCCTCGATAATAAATTATCGAGGAGGATTTTTCTCACTGGTTCTATTTGCATCTTTTAAAATTTTTAAAAAGCTATATTATTGCTATACTCGAAAAATCCTGTAAGCTCCTCGATAATAAATTATCGAGGCGGATTTTTCTCGCTTGTTTTATTTATACCTTTTAAAATTTTTAAAAAGCCTCTTAAGTCAGAACCAAAACTTACTGCATTAAGTCCAAGAAGAATTATAACAACTGCTATTGATTCTTCTTTTGTCACTATTCTGCCTCTCCAAATAAGATTAACAAATACCCAAATACAGCCAAGTAAAAAACTTATTATACTTGTATAAATAGAAAGCTTTTTATTAGCATTATGATTATCTGCGAAATTAAATATACTCATTTTTATTTATCCTATAAACTTATTTGTAAAAAAATATAAAGCAGTTATAATAGTTCCTAATGCAGTTATAGTACCTGCAATAGTAATTAGTATCTTCATATATTTTAATATTTTAGAACCTGTTAGACTATCATTTAAATTATTTTTTATATCTTTTATATCTTCAATGATTCTTCTCTGTTCTTCTTTAGTTTCATATAATAATTTCTGACCTTCTATATTAGAATCTTTTACTAATATTTCTAATTTTTCAAGCCTATGATCTATTTTAAGCATGTCTGATGTAATATTATCTAAATAAGTTTCATGTGATTTTAATTGTTCTTTTATATCATTCATAGCCTTTATAAATCCATCTCCATTTAAAGTACCATCTTCATTAATACCTATTTGATGTTCTACTCTGCTAAGCCTTTTATCTATAATTGCACTTGTATTCATTCTTGGCATTATAGTCTCCTTTAATTATTTAATATAATTAATATTTTATTGAATCTTTTTTGTCTGTCATCAAGTCCATTGTAACCGCCATTGATTAATTTAGTTACAGTTTTTACATCTCCTTTTTTAGCAAATAAACCTAAACCTTTTTCTTTCCAAAAAAGCATCGCTATTTCTATTGCTATGTAAGGGCTTTTTGCTAAATCCGGATCATTAACTAAATCAATATTAATTTTCTTGCCATAGTATTCATAATTATTTTTTCCAGTAAGCTGAATGATTCCTCTGCCTCTGTATTTATAGCCTTCATCTTTGGCATTTCCCAAACGTCCGCCGTAAACAAAATCAGCTATTGCTTTAGCACCTTTTAAGCATAATTTTTTAGCATTCTCTAAAGTACAAACTCTTTTTTTGAAAACTTCAAAAAGTCTTTCAGGTTTATAATTAAAACTTTCTTCAAGTCTTTTGTAATCATTGCTCTCATGCGTGGTCTGTGCTAAAAACATTGCTTTTTCGTTTATGTCTGTAATATGATATTTTATAAAAGCATTATTCAAAGGCTCAAGCCATTTTTCATTAATTCCAATTTTTTCTAATTGTTCTTTTGTTATCATTATTGCTATGCTCGAAAAAGCCTATAAGCTCCGAGCAATTTCATTACTCGGCGGCTTTTTCTCACTTTCCTCCTTTAATTTTGTTTTGGGTACTCTTGTTTTATACTAGTAACTGTATTGTTTATTTCATTAAGTACTGCTTTTTCTTCTTCTGTTAAATTATTTATATTTCTATTCAAAAAAGAACGTGTAAGCTCAATAACTTGCTTATCAGTTTTACTTTCATACAAAGTTTCTCTTTCTTTATTTATTCTTTTATTATATTCATCTTGACTTATAAGATTTTCTTCAAGCAATTCTTTATCGCTTTTTAATGTATAAGTAATACTGTCTTTTTCTACTTTTTCTACTTTATAAAACTCTCTAGGTTTTCCATCTATTAATTCTTCATTATTCATAATAAACTCCTTAATTAATAATAATCAATAAAAAATATAATTTTAGAGAATGACTGGGCAGAATAAATTGTATAATAAAGCTGTAGCTCTCCTGAGTATATATTTACACGCAAATCAAATCCGTTAGCAGCACTACAACTACCTGAAAAACATATAGTTTTCTGTCCCCCAACTAGAGTTATTGAATGACGAACAATATTAGCACGATTTACAGTATCATACTTAACAGCAAGCATATGCTCTTTACCATCTTCTATTAACTCAACTTCTTTAACACAAAAAACACGATAAAAATTATACTTTTTATTATTTATTAAAGCATAATCATTAATTGGTACTTTTCTTGAAGTATCATAAATATTATAGATTTTTTGATTTAAAGCTGCTATAGCCTGCTGAACATTAGAAGCATTTAATCCGCTTATGGTATCTATTTTTATATTTGCAGCTTTCAAGCCATTAATTTTATTTAATAATTCAGTATCTTTTTGACTTAATACCTCACCTAATTGTTGAACATTAGTAACATCTTTATAAATAGGACCAAGTGTGGAGTTTTTATCAGGTGTTAAATAAAAAGTAATTTTTTCTCCTGCTTTTAAATCCGTTTCATCTTGATACATTAAAAACAGTAAATATAAAGGCCTTTCATTTCCAGCACTATTATTTTTATATAAACTAAATTTTAAAGGTTTTTTGCTGCTTGATGTTATACCAGTTGTATTTTTCCATTCTATAGAGCTAGAAACATTAAAATAATTTTCTATAATGGGGCTATAAAAACCAATTACAAGTCCTGCATCTTTTTTAAGAGTATATGAACCTGTTAATTTTACACTGCTATTATTTTGAGATAAACTAAAAATATAATTATCCATTATATTTTGCGTACCCATAAAAGGATCACTGAAAGCAAATATATTTCTATCCTCTTGCCTTAATACTCTGTTTTTTATATTTAGTGTTATATTATAAGATCCTGATTGTATTGAAGAAGAATCTATTTTTATTATTAAATCTAAACTTTTATTATAATCACTATATATTAAAGCAAATTTTAAACTAAAATTTAAACTAGATATTACACATTCACTAGCTTCTAAATTAATATAATTTAAACTATCTATAGTAGTATAAATAGTTTGTATATTAAAGAACTGAGATAAAAAAGATAATCTTTGATATATATTACTTAAATTATTTACATTCTTTATAGAAAGACTAAAATATCCTCCGCTTATATTAAAATTACTAATATTACATTTTAATCTATAACTTCCATCTGACTGCTTTACTATAGAAGCATTATAATTATTATTTCCATTTGATAATACTATACTGACAGTACTAGGTATGGACTTTTTATATTTTGGATAATCATATCCTACTAATTGCTGCAACTGTGATTTACTGTTATCAAAAATTATATCTATAGCATCATTAGATCCTACACTTCCGCCTCCGCTTACTAATGTACATTTGCTTATATCTGCATTCCAATTTGCAGCAATAAAATCTTCATTAACTTTATATAATTTACCGTCATATATTATTAAATCATCTATATAATAAACGGTATTTGATGCATATTTTTTATTAGTTCCGCCATTAACACTTATTTTGTTTTCATTTATATTTATATTATTGCCTAATATTAAATTATTTTGTTTTTTTGCTTGTAGTTTTTCTAATGCCTTTTGAACTGTATCTGTATTATCCCCAAAAAAAGAAATACTATCATCATAAAAAATATTTTCTGCTTTATTTAAATAATCTATTTTATTTTGTATATTACCCCAAACAGGATTTTCTATATCTTCAAGAACTATATAAGAAAAATTATCTTTTATAATTATTTGATTTTTATATATTTTAGCTATTCCATCAAACCAAATGGCAATATCTTGTAATGGTTTTAATAAACCGCTTAAATCAGTTAATACTCCATCTTTATTTTCATATCTGAAATCTTTCTGTACTATTAAAAAATCATTATTATATTCTATTAATTCATTTGCTTTATAATCAGTATCTAATTCTAATTTTTTGAAAGGCGTTAAAAGATTACAATTAGTTTTTAAATAATAATCTGTACTATCGCTTGTAAACTCTTTAAAAACTCTATAAAGATAGCCGTTATTTTTTACAATGTCATTAACTTTATAATCTATATTCTCATAATAATTTTTTACTGGATAATTTGTATCAAGAGTATTTAATTTTTCAGCAATCTCATCAAACATAAATGATGAAAAAGTACTACTGTAAGTTGTAATTGTGAATTTAAAATTTTTATTTAAATCACTTGGAGGAAAAAATACTATACTTTTAAAATCAATTTCATTTCTTACTAAATATATTTCATTATCTTTTACTTTTACATTTTGCAGAGCTTTTAAATTTTCTAAAATCTGAGGATATACTTTTATATCATCGATTAAGAACTCCATTTCTTCAACTGCCCCATCAATACCATAACCTATATCAGCACAAAAAAGCCTTTGACCAGGAAAAACTTTCACCTGTACATTATTAGTATTAAGTTCTAATTCTCCATTTCTTTTTAATAATTCAAAAGTATTTTCACTTATTTTATATTGAAAAGGAGCTTGTATATTATTTTCATTAAGCTTATTAATCATAACAAAATCCTTAATTATCCATAATACTCTACTGAAGCATAGCCGTCATAACCATCTTCTCCATCAAAATCAGGATTAGTAGGGAAAGTTCCTTTTTTACCTTTCGCACCAACTTTTATTTTAATAACTTTATTTCCTTTCATCATTTCTCTTGTAATCTCTACAACAGCTCCGGAACCGGATCCGCCTCCAGCAGAATATACACCATTTAAAGAACCATCTCCGCCTTTTCCTAAATTCTCAGAAATTAAATTATTGATAATTTTTCCTCCTTTAGCATCTATATTATCCGTTTTATAACTTCCAACACCTCCATTACTTCCCTTAAAAAAAATTCCTTTTCCGCTTGCAGCTCCGCATTTGGCCTGATAAAAATTAACCCCGTTTCTCTCTGATATTTTACCTCCTGAACAGTTAGTTATCACATCATCTCCAATCATTATTTGAGAATTTTCTCCTTCTGTAGGTGCTACTCCTGTTTGCTGCCCAATTCCATAAAAGCCTCCAGCTCCTGCTGAAAAAATTGTTACAGTAACACTATTGACATAAGGATTAGATGGAAACTCAAATTCATAATCGCCCGGTTTATTGTAAATTATTTTTTTTTTACCTTGAGAAGTTCCAATCAATGAAAATATATAATTTAATACTCCGCTTGTTATAGAAGTAGTTATATAACGTCCATTTATTATTCTTAATTTTTTGCCGGCATAAGCTTTATTTAAAAAATAAGTTCCTCTAAGTCCGTCTTTATTGAACCAAAATACTTCTCCCTCTTTTGGCAAATATTTATCATTACCAAGCTCTCCGATTATATTATTTAAATCTGCTATTTTTGTAGTTCCATTCGTATCATAAATAGATAAAACATTATCATTCAAAAAAGATAATGAAGTAGTTAAAAGACCTGTACTCACTGCCACATATCCAGCATTAATAAAAGGTTCTGAAGTTGGTATTTCAAAATCTAAGTTTTGTACCGCCTGTAAAGCATTCTCATCTGTAAATGGATTATATGTATTAGCAAGTCCAAAATAATTTAATATAGTTCCCTTTTCATTAGAAATCATTATTAACCTCTGAAATATTATTTTTTATTATGAATATTGATTTTTATAAATGAATTATGATTTTTTATAAGATTTGAAATTTTTAATATATAAAAATTAATAATCGCTGTAACTTAAAAGTTTTTCAAGATTCTTTCTTCTCTCTTCCTGACTGTATAAATAATTTGTAAGATTGACATTCATTTTGGCAAGCTCTAAATCTATATTCAAAGCATTATTTTCAAATTTATAATCAATAGTACGAACATTCATATTTACAATTCTTGATCCAACATCAAAGAAGCAAATAAATTTTTCATATAAAATATTGCCTCTCTCTGAAGTTATTATAATATCCCTTTTATCATATCCAGTAACATCAAAAACTCCAAAACCATTTGAACAATATTTTCTTTGAATATTTTCTCTATCTTCTACTTGAAATACTGCGGATATCTTGTCTCCTTTTGAATCAGCACTTCCATCTGAAAAGAATATTACTATTTTTGTAATGTTATAACTTTGATTGCAAACTTCTTTATAATATCTATCAATATCAACTAATGCCACAGATTGCTGCTGTTTATAATTAGGGTATTTCCTATTTTCAATTTCACTATCTACATCTATAATATCCGATGAATATAAATTATTTAATCTGCTTTCTATAATAGTAAAATCATTAAAATCTATAATCTGATAAAAATTATTTGTAGGCTTTAATATACACTCTATACATTCATTTATATTTAAATCTTTTTTGTTTTGATTTAAACTTTTTATTTTTACTGTTTCTTTCTTTACCTGATTAGTTAAAAATTGATAGGCAAATTGATATGCTAAATCATAAGTATTTAATTTATACTCAAGTTCAAATATTTCAGTTTTTATACCTATTTCTTTTTCCAAAGGTATTTGAGGATAAAGTTTATCTGCCCCAACTATTTTAGGAAGTGTTCTGTATACTTCTTTTTCATTTCCTTCATCATCTGTAATAGTATCTTTCATCTTTACAATATAACGGCTTACCAAATCGCCTGCATCTTCTTCATATTCACTTTCTGAAAAATCATTATTATGCCAATTTAATTTTTGTTCCGGTATTTCTGAAAACTCTTTGAAATAAAAGTTATTATCAAAATCAACTCCCCAGCACCAAGAACCTGAAAGACTTTCCTCAACCTCATCAAGTATATCTGAAATATTTTTTCCGCTGAAAGACATTGTAATTTTTTTATCATTATTAAGAGTTATATTTTTCCTCTCAAATATAATACCTATTTCTTCAATTTTCTCTTGTAATGATAAAACTATATCCAAGGCTCCTTTAGTAGATTCTAATATTAAATCACCCTGTATATACTGATGAAGTAATCTGCCCCATATAGGAATAACACTTAAATTAAGGCCAGCATCATCTATACTTTCAACATAACCTGCAAATCTTTTTTTACCATTCAGAAAATATTCTACTCTATCATTAATATTGAAATAATTTAAAGGTATATTAAATCCTACTTTGCTTGTATCTCCGCCTCTTTTATTAACTTTAAACTCATAATAGGAATATGTATTATATGCATTCTCTGCGTATATATTATCATTTATCTTTATATAATTTCCTGAATCTTCAAAATTTATATAAGGTGCCGGAGGAAGTTTATATATTTTATTTCTTAAAAAATGATATGGCAATCTTGATTTAATATTATCCATTATATTAAAATACCTCTTTTATATCTTATGGAAGCTTTTAAACAAGTTTGATTAGTTTCCAAATAAAATACATTATTTCCTACATTTAATTCCGGCTGTATTCCTGTGTAATTATATGCAACCCCATTGATATTTAAATGCTCTCCGTCAAAATCAATATTATAAACTCCGTTCCTTAATTCTTGTTTACATTGTATTCCGAAGTTCTGTCTATTAGCAAATATGAACTCTAATTTTCCGCCTACAACTATAAACTCCAAATTAAATGAAACAGGAACCGGAACTAAACTTAATGATTTATAATTAATATCTTGTTTACTATCCTCTGTAATAGGAAGTTCATATTCCTCTTCTTTTTGTCTTAAAAATATTTTATCCAATGCCTCAAGTGAAATATCCACAACACCCAAATTATTTATATACTTGATATTATATCCGCCAACTGATTTTATAATATATTCTGCCTCATAAATTTCATCTTCAAATATAGCCCTTATAAAGTATCTTTTAATATTACTTGATAGAATCATACTTGTATACTTTGTATATTGTTCTTCAATTTTTACCCAAGTACCTAATTCATTTTTATATTCATAAATAGGTATTCCAATATTAAATGATCTTCCAGATGCAATGCTTCCTATGCCTGTTTTTATAGAATAAGATCTATTACTGTCAACTGCTTTATAATCCGTTTTTATATCATCAGCTTTTATGCTTTCTGCCGTGTTTATGATATCAAAAATTTCTTCTGAATATTTATCTCTTACAACAAATTTAAAATCAAATGACATAATAAAAACTCCTGTATATCCTTATACTAATAATAAAAATTATAAGAGATTATAAGCTTATATCAGAAGCCCGCCCTATAGATTTTTTAATTTTATTTTGAATTATAATTTTACATAACCTTAAAGCCCAATCAGAAAAAGCATGCCCGCCCAAATTTTATTAAACTTAGAAATTTTATAACCGCACGTTGAATGAATCAATATATTTAATTGAATGTTATTATAAATGCATTATATGTTTTTAGTATTTTTACCGTGCGTTGTGCTGACAAAAAATTTAAACAACACCAGGGTGGGTGCTAACAAATGTTATAAAAATAATAAAGACAATAAAGTAAAAATTTAAAATATAGATAATGAAGAATAATGGGCGGGGTATGTAAATAAATGCAAAAAATAAAAGCACCGAGTTATTAAAACCCGATGCTTTGTAATCAAAGAAAAAATTATTTAACTAAATAATTACCATTAAAAGGCAGCAAAACCATCGTCAGTCATCTCATTAGAAGTTGAAGAATAAGTAACTCCAAACTCATCATTTCTCACAGTGGTATTATCCATCTTTTGAGATTTCATAGCAGCTCTTGCTTTTTCTACTGAAGGCGGAACTTTTAATTCTTGCTTTTTGCTTTCAAAATGTTCCTTATTAGGGTTAATTTCTTTTGCCTCAATTTTCATATCTTTTTTAGACTCCTGTATATTATTTTTTATTTTTTGATCATCTTTTTTATATTCTTTAAATTCTTTGTTTTCTTTTACTTCTTTTACTGCACTTGTTTCTTTTACAGCTTTATTCTCTTTACTTTCTTTCTTTTCTTTTATAGAAGTCTTTTCTGTCAAATCTGAAGCATTTAATTTAAAGAAACTAACTGTATCTCTAAGAGCATGTGCCTGTTCAAGTAAAGATTCTGAAGTATCAGCACTTTCCTGAACTAAAGCAGCATTATTCTGAGTTACTGTATCCATCTCAGCAACCGCCCTATTAACCTGATCTACACCTACTTGCTGTTCCATAGCTGTAGCACTTATGTCCTGCATTATTCTTGCAGTGTCTTCTATTTTTTGCTGAATGTCTATGAATATATCCTGTGATTGACGAGCTGTCTCTGTTGCCTTATTAATCTTTTCATTTGTGTTATCAACTAATACACCAATATCTTTTACTGATGTTTGAGTAGTTTGGGCTAGATTTCTTACCTCACTTGCAACAACTGCGAAACCTTTACCCTGATCACCAGCACGTGCAGCCTCTACTGCCGCATTCAATGCTAGTATATTTGTTTGGAATGCTATGTCTTCTATTATCTTTGTAATGTTTTTAATCTTTGTACTAGCCTCATAAACTGCCTCTATATTAAGAGTAGTTTCAGCAATAATTTTACCTGCATTCTCAACCGCCTCTCTTGAAGCAACCATCATATCATTACCAGAAACTGCATGTTCTGTAGATGATTTGATTGTAGAAGCCATTTCTTCCATAGAACTAGCTGTTTCTTCCAAACTGGCAGCCTGAGATTCTGTTCTTCTGGAAAGATCTGTATTGCCTTGAGATAATTCCTGTGCAGCCTTAACTATATTATTTGAAGCTTCATTAACTTCTCTAATAGTCTCAGCAAGTTTTTTACGCATACTTAAAAATGATCTTGATAATACACCTATTTCATCTTTTCTAGGTTTAATACGCTGTTTTACATTTGTTAAGTCGCCTCTTTCTATCTCCTGTGCTTCTTCAACAACTATTTCAAGAGGTTTTGTTATACTAGAAATAAATAAGTTTACGAATATTGCAAGAACTATTATTGATATGATACCTATTATTATACTTGCTATTATTAACTTGATGTTCTGCTGGTATATTTCATAATCCATCATTGCTAAGGCTATTATCCAAGGTCTGCTCTTCATTTTATAATAAGCAGCTGTTCTTCTATCGCCATTAACATCATATTGTAATATACCGCTGTTTGCTCCTTTAAAAGCATTTTCATATATAGGATTTATTCTCATAGCACCTATGTTTTCATATTTTGAATCCATAATGTTATAAAGCTTATCACTTGTTATGAAAAGACCGCCAGTTTCTCCCAAATCCATATTAGAAAAATGTGTTTGGTGAAGCATATACCAATCTAAAAAAATGTAAATATAGCCTATAGTAATATTGCTTGAATCTTTAACAGCCTTTATAGCAGGCATAGCCCATTTAGATGTTATTTCAGATTGTACGAGTTCATCAGAATAAACAACATCATCTGTATTCGAATTCTTAATACTATTCCAAGCACTAGGAATATAATCTTTAAGGTTTTTACCCAAAGCGGAAGAAGATAATGAATCTAAAAATATATCTCCCTCAGAATCAGCTATACCAAAATTAATAAGATAAAGATTGTTATTTTTAAATTTATCTATAGTTTCTGATAATAATTCTTCAGTAAAATTTAAATCATTTTCTAAATATTTTACAATTGTTGGAGTTACAGAATATGTACTTATTATAGAGGTTTGCAAATCAAACCAAGTATCCAAAACAGATGCATATCCAGCTATAGTGCTATTAAATCCGCTTAACTTACTGTCACTTATACCTCTGCTCGCTATTTGTATAGAGGCTATCATCATTACTGCTATTATTATAACCACTGTAACACATATTACAAATGGCATTCTGAATGCTAAACTATTTATTTTCTTCATAGATTTGATTACTCTCCAAAATAAATACTACCGTATATATAGTAACAATTAATTAACATTTTTGATAAATAAAATATTAAATTTAATAACTTTTTTTTTAATTTTATAAAAAAAATTGTATTTATATATGCTATGTACCTGCTGGAAGTATGAAAATAAAAATTTTTATTAATAAAAAGGCTATGATAAAAATATTACCATAGCCCTTACTTATTATTAAAAAATTATATATTATTATTTATATGATTTCTGTAATATACTTAATACTTCTTCATCTGTGAAATTATGAGGATCGCATTCAAATAATCCGCCCATAGCAAATCTAGCATTTTTAGCTATAGCTGGTAAATCTTCTTTTTTCATACCATAATCTGAAAGTTTCAAATCATCAACTCCGCAAGCTTTTTGAAGTTCTACTAATGCATCAACAAAATCCATAGGTTTATCAGCATCTTTTTTACCTAAAGCTCTAGCCATATTTACCATCTTTTCATCACGAACTTTAGCATTAGCTATAGATGTGTAATATTCTTTACTTATTATAATAAGACCAGCACCATGCTCAAGTTTTGGATAATAAGCACTCATAGCATGTTCAATAGAATGCTCTACTGTACAGCTAGATACACTTTCAACTATACCAGATAAAGTATTAGCCATTGCAACTTCTTCTCTAGCTTTCATATCATTGCCGTTTTTAACAGCGTTAGCCAAGCTTTTACCTACAAGCTCTATAGCTTTTAAAGCAAATAAGTCGCTCATTTCACTAGCCATTTTATTAAGATAACCTTCTGTGCTGTGGAATAATGCATCGAAACCTTGATAAGCTGTAAGTTTTGGAGGAACTGTTTTCATAAGTTCAGGATCTACTATAGAAAGATATGGATAGCTTTTATCATAACCAAAACCTATTTTTTCATTTCCATTAGTAATAACAGTCCAAGGGTCTGCCTCAGTTCCTGTACCTGCTGTTGTTGTTATTGCAACTACTGGTAATGGATCATTTGGTATAGGCTGACCTTTTCCAGTACCGCCGAATATATAATCCCAATAATCGCCTTCATTTGTAGCCATTATAGCAATAGATTTTGAAGAGTCCATACTGCTTCCGCCGCCTATTCCTATAACAAAATCACAATTTTCTTTTTTAGCTAAAGCTGCACCTTCCATAACATGATCTTTTATAGGATTAGGAAGTATTTTATCAAATAAAACATGATTTATATTTGCTTTATCCAATTGTTCTTCTAATCTTTTCAAATAACCGTATTTTTTTACAGATGTACCGCCTGTAACTATTAATGCTTTTTTACCTGGTAATTTTTGCTGATGAAGTTTATCTAAAGAACCGCATCCGAATATTATTTTACTAGGCATATAAAAATTAAAATTCATATTACTACCCCTTAAATGAATACAAAATATATTATGTTTACTATTATACAATTCTATAAAATTTAAATCAAATTGATGTATATAGATTTATCAAAAATTAATATTAAATACAAATAAAAAGGCTCAAACTCTCTATTAAAGAATTCAAGCCTTTAAAACTTTCACTACAAATTAATACTATCTAGCCCCTGCATCTAAAAGAATTTTTATTATTTCATCAGAATATTCATTAGTATAGCTTCTTGATTCTAAAAACTGTAAAGCTGTTTTTCTATCATTATTTTCAACATTAGGATATTGAGCATTTAAAGCCTTTCCGATTTCTGCTATAGTGTTTTCGTCAGTCATACCTTTTCTCTGAAAGTTTAATTCTTTCATAGCTTTTTCCATTTGACTGTTTCTAGTGAGCACTGTATATACTTTTCTTTTGCTTAATTCATTTGCAAATATTGAAGATATTGTATCTCCTTCTTCTTCATTGACACTGGAAAATGGAAGAACTGCCACTTTAATTTTTTCCTGTGAAAATAAAAGATTTGAAAATATTAATAATATTATAAATACATATTTTTTATTCATTCTGTAGCTCCTGCATCTATTAAAAGTCTTACTATATCATTCTTTTTAGCAACTTTTAAAGGTTTCTTACCATATTTATCAGAATAATTTACATCTGCCCCATATTCTATTAATAATTTGACAATATCAGTATAACCTTCTTTGCAAGCCTCTATTAATGGAGTAGTTCCTAAAACAGATGTTCTAGTATCAATATCTATACCAGCATCAAGTAATAATCTTATAATAGTAATCACATTCTTATTGTTACTTTTATGTTCATCAGTTTCATAAATACTGTATTTGGAAATAGCTTTGTATAATAACTCATCTTTTCTATTGTGAATATTTATTTTATTTAATAAAAGTAATTTAACCATATCAACATTTGCTCTTTTTACAGCTGTTTCCAATATTGTAGTATCTGAAAATGAAGGTATTTCATTAACATCACATCCTTTTTCTATAAGCAGTCTAGCCATTTTTACATCATCTAAACCTACAGCATTATAAAGATAAAAATCTTTTTTATGCACATCAGCACCTGCATTAATAAGCATTAAAGCACCTTCCAAATTACCTGATAAAATTGCATAACTTAAAGCAGTATGTCCTACCATTTTTCTGCCGTTATATTCACTATATTTAGTATGTTTTTCTTCCAAATCTATATCAGCACCTGCAGCAATTAAAGCTCCTAGTATATCATTATATTTCATAGCAGCTACAATCATTAATGGTGTTACTCCAAACATATCATTATATGTATTACCATAAGTATAATATCCGCCTTTGAAATCTTCTGGAACCCAGGTACCTTTTTCTATACTGCCGCCTGTTGTATAAGTATTAACTCCTCTTATTACTAAAGATTCTATTTTATCAACATGTTTTTCACCTTCTCTCTTTCTTATAACTTTTTCCAAAGCATCTTTAGCTCCTGATGTAGGTTCTATTCTTTTAGTAGTATCTCCCAATATATCAGTGTCATAAATAGTAACCCCTCTAGTACCTGTAATTTCATTAACCATTTGAGGTACATACTGAAGTACATCTTCTATATTCTTAAAAGTTTTAGTATCCCCTGTTATATTCTCCAAAGTCTCTACATTAATCATACTAACTACTAATACACTGCTTCTTCCTAATTTAGCAATCTCGCCTGTCATAACATACTGAGCGTTTAAAGCTTTTCCTATTTCTGCTATAGTGTTTTCATCTGTTAAACCATTTCTCTGAAAGTTTAATTCTTTCATTACCTTTTCCATTCTGCTGTTTCTAGTTAGTACTGTATATACTTTTCTTTTGCTTAATTCATTGGCAAATATTGAAGATATTGTATCTCCTTCTTCTTCATTAACACTGGAAAATGGAAGAACTGCTACTTTGATTTTCTCCTGTGAGAATAGTAAACTTGATAATAATAATAAAATAAATAATATATATCTTTTCATAAAAATACCGTAAAACCTCAAAAAGTTCTTTATTTTTAATTAAATTCAATGAAATAGTATAAAAAATAAGGGATAATAAAAATATATTATCCCTTACGAATGATTGATTTATAATTTATTCTTCTTCTATATATTCATAAATCATATTATCCATAGCTTCTTTTACTCTGGATTTTGTTTCCTCATTCTCACCTGATATTGCTTTTTCTACTTCATTTTGCAATATTCTATCAATTACATTTTTATCTATTAAATAGAGAACATAGTATTCATATTCCTGCTGTCCTTTTTTAGTACCATCTTTATACTCTTTCAATATCCACCAATCATCTTCTTTTCTTAATCCAGCAATTTTTGCTTTAGATACAGATGTTGTTAATGTTTCCATAGTTCTTTGGAAATCCTCATCATTTCCATATTCAGAAGCAGCTGTATAATCAGCTATTGATTGAGATAAATATCTAGCTACTTCAGCAGAAGAATTTACTCTTTTTGCCCAGCTTTCTACAAAGTTTAAACTCTTTCCTCTTCCGCTAATTACAAAAGGCATTTTTCCAGCATAATCATTTTCTAATTGGCTAGTTCCTTTAAATAACCATTTAGGCTGTTTTGCTCTTTTTCCGCCTCTTTGATCAATTATATCATATTTGATTCTTTTTCTTTGAGCATATACGCTTTCAGATATAAATATTGCATTCAAAGCAAAAATGAATGCAAAAATAAGAAGAGATTTTGTTTTTAAGTTTTTCATTATAAACTCCTTATTTAATTTTTTAATTTTTCATCTAAAAAATCAGAAATTTGATTTGATAGATTTGCATTTATTTCTCTTACTATTTTATTCATAACAACACGCTTGGCATCTTTTTCTGAAGTACCTCCGTCTTTTCCTCTAAATTTAAAAGATGCTATTCTATCACCATTATAATCAAGCAATTCTAAAATAAGCGTATAATTCAAAATATACATGCCATAGCCTGTATCATTTCCATCAAATGTAAATTTATCCCTTATAATATATGAAGGATTAGAACTTATTTTAAATCCTAATTCGCTTATGGAATGTTCTATAGCAGATTCTATATTTGGTGTTATATCTACAGATTCAATAGAAAATGTTATTTTTCGTTTTATATCTTCTAATTTAATTTTTATATTATCCATTTTGAATTCATCATCTATGGTAATATTTTTTGAATTATCTATTATTGATAATTGGGATAAGAAATTATTATTTTTTTCAGAAAATATATATGCTATATACATAGCAGAATACTTATTTAATAAATCTTTTTCAATATCAGATTTATTTATATATGATTTAATGATATTTAAATTTTCTTTTATTTTTTTCTCTAAAAGTACAGAAGTTTCTTTTTTATTCAAAACAGCAATAGCATAATATATATCTCTTTTTTCATCATAATATTTTTCATCTATTTTTACATTAATTAAATTATGCTCTGCCTCAATTCTTGTATTATTATCTAATATTCTAGTTTCTTCAACACCAGAAGATGTTTCTATATATTTTTCATTAGCTCTGGTATCAACGGATATTTTCATGCCAAAAATATTTGCCAATGCACTATATGCACTATTTTCAGCTTCTTTTTCTGTTTTGCCATTGCCAACACCAACTTCATATATTTTTTTATTATATACATCATAAGGATTAAATATCCATTCTGGTTCTTTAGAAAATAATAAACTGCTAAACAACAATAATAATAAAATATATCTCATAAAAATTCTATTAAATATTTTAAAATTTATTAAAAATTCTATTAAAAATTTAATATAGAATTTTTAATATATCTAAATTATATATAATTAATAAAAAAAATCAATTAAAATATTAATATTTTAATATTTTTGTAAGTTTATTTATATATAAATATTAATACTTATTTTTATTTATATATAAATATAATAATGTGTAATAATATGTTTGAGATGTAAGAAGATAATTTTAATATCATTAAAATATGTATTGATATGAATAGAAAATGTATAATATAAAAAACCCCAAGTATTATTTATTAATACTTGGGGAAAAACTATGATTAGAATATATTAATTAAAAGTTAACATCGTTTCCGTAATAAGCTGCTTCTAATACTTTTTTCATATTAGCAACATCTGTTTCTCTTGGGTTAGAACCAGTACAAGGGTCAGCAACTGCGTTTTTAGCTATATCATCGCACTTTTGTTTGAAGTGATCTTCAGTTACGCCATTGTCTTTATAAGTTTGTTTGATGCCTAATTTAGTATTCAATTCTTTAACTTTGTTTACTAAAGCAGCTGTAAGTTCTGCATCAGTATTTCCAGAAAGTTTAAGCATTCTAGCTATATCAGCAAATCTGTCAGCACAAACTTTTGAGTTGTATTGAATAACGAAAGGAAGAAGTATAGCATTACATCTGCCATGAGTGATGTGGAATTCAGCACCTGTTTTGTGAGCTAAACTGTGTACTATACCAAGTAAAGCATTAGAGAATGCCATACCAGCTAAACATTGAGCAACATGAAGTTTTGCTCTTCCTTCTTTATCGCCTTTAACTGCTTTTTCTATGTTATGAACAATCATGTCAATTGCTTTCATAGCTAAAGCATCTGTAATATCAGTTCTAAGTCCAGCAACATAAGCTTCTATAGAGTGAGTAAGTGCATCCATACCAGTATCAGCAGAAACTGTTTCAGGCATTGTCATAGGAATAGAATAATCTAAGATAGCAATGTCTGGAGTAATTTCAAAGTCTGCTAATGGGTATTTGATGTTAGTAGAATAATCAGTTATAACTGAGAAAGCAGTAACTTCTGAAGCTGTACCGCTTGTAGAAGGTATAGCTGCAAATATAGCTTTTTGTCTAAGTTTAGGCATAGTGAAAGGAGTTTTGATATCATCAAATTTTTTCTCAGGATATTCATAGAAAACCCACATAGCTTTAGCAGCGTCAAGTGCAGAACCGCCGCCTAATGCAACTATAACATCAGGTTGGAATTCTCTCATATCTTCAGCACCTTTATAAACTGTTTCTATAGAAGGATCTGGTTCAACACCGTCAAATATTTTAACTTCTAAACCAGTATCTTTTAATATCTTTTCGCATTTATCAAGGAAGCCACCTCTTTTCATAGATGAACCGCCTGTAACAATTATAGCTTTTTTATGACCTTTTAAATTTTTTAACTCTTCCATAGCGTTATCGCCATAGTATAAATCTCTAGGAATTGTAAATCTTGACATAATTAATCTCCTAAAATATAGTTATATTGTTCTATATTATAACATTTATAAATAAGCTGTCAACATTATTATCATTAAATATACACATTTTTTAATAATTTTAATATATAAAATTATAATACATTTACTAAATATTTTATGATTATAATATATTTATTTTCACTATATATTTTTATCGATACTATGATAACAAAAATTATAAAGTATAAAAAATATAAATACTTAAAAAAATTTATATACAGATTATAAATTGTACTTATTACCTGAAAGTTTAATTTGAATATATAAGCAGTATTATCAATATTATTTTAACTGTGAAACAAATTTATAATATATTTATTAAGAATATTAAGATAATAAAAAATATATAGAAAATGTATTATATATTTTTTATTATCTATACAATGAAAATTAAAATATAAACAATTATTAACTTGATAACATTTATTTTAATAAATATTATCAATATATTATTATTAAATTAAATATTATATATTTTTAATATTTCATCAATCATAGAAGCTATTTTATCTTCATCGCCTATTTTTGAATTTCTTATTATATTTTGTAATTTTTCATCTTGAACAACAACAGCTATTAATGTCAATACATCGATAAATTCATCATTTGCATTTAAAGGTGAAAGTATTGAATAAGCTAAATCTACACTTTCATCAGTATTATAGTTTATAGGTTTTTTTAAAGATATAAGCATAACCTTTAAATCTTTGATAGATTCAATTCTTGCATGAGGTATAGCTACCAGATCAGCTATTACAGTATTTCCTGCTTTTTCTCTGTCATAAAGTCCATTTTTAACTTCTTCAATATCATTAGATATATTTAGCTCTATTGACTTATTAGAAATAAAATTAAATAATTCTTCTTTTGAAGAACATTCATTCTCCAAAAAAATACAGTTTTTTTCGATAAAACTCATAATGACTCCTAAATAAAAAAATAATACTATTAAAAAATAAATATAAAAAATATTTAATTAATCTCTGCTAAAGTTCTGATATATAAATTTGAATGGTATATATATCTTACCATTTTCTGCATATTCATTCCATAAACCTTGTGGAGGCGGTTTTAATTTCTTAGCATATTCAATAGCTTTTGAACATGAATTATCTAAGCTTGTTTGACCATTTTCAGATGTCTTTAAAAATTTCTCAAACTCTATATTTCCTTCTTCATCTATGGAAAGTAAAACCTCAACTTCATCTGTTCTTATAAGTCCAAGATAATGTGCCTGATTAGGTATAGTTAAATACCAAGAATCTCTCACAGAACCAACTAAAGAATAAAAATACCAAAAATATTCCTGAGCCTTTGTTCCTAACTGCATACTTCCTGTTTCACTGGAAAATACAACTGCTCTGTCTGCACCTTCTTCAAATGAAGCTGGAATTTTTGTATTGCCTTTAATACCAGGATTTTTTGGTTTATATGTTTCTACTTTATCCCTTGATAATTCTTTTCCCAATTCTTTTTTAGGCTGATTTTGAGTAGTATTATTATTAGGGTTAAGGTTTTGATTTGGTCTTCTTTCAACTATAGGACTATTTGCACCATCACCTAAGAAAGAAAAAACTGAAGTATCTGAAAAAACTTTTGAAGGCTTAACTTCTGTTTGGCCTTTAGACCTTAAAGTTTTATCTGAAGCAAAAGGAGTTTCTTCTTTGCTTTCTTCCTCCTCTACATCAGGAGTTTCAACCAAAAACATATAATCATCTTTTTTCAATTTTTCTTCGGCTTCCTGCTTAGCTTTCTCATAAGCAAAAACATCTTGCATTATAGATGTATTTATAAAGCTGAAAATAAATATATGCAGTATAAAGGATACTATAACAGAAAATATTATATCTTTTCTTTTAATTAATTTTTGTTTTAAGTTTTCAATTTTTTCTTTCATATACCATATAATTTTATAACAATTAATATATTTTACAATAGTAAATTTTTTATAAATTTATAACAAATAAAAATGAATAAAATAAAATACAAAAATATAAATTTATATTATACATTTTGCCTACACTATAGGTATTTATAGTGTAAAATCTATTATTGAAATTAATATATTGCTATAAATAAATTACAGTATTATTTTTAATAGGTATTAAATATATTGTGATAATAATATATTTAGTTTATATAAAATGTTTCATGTGAAACAAATTTAGTATCAAAATAAATTATATAGAAAATAATATATTTATAATAGAAGATTTTTATTTATTAGTTCTTTTTCCACCTCACAAATGTACTAATTATAATTTATATTATATTAGATATATTTACTATTTTATAATAAACTTTTAATTATAAATAATAGTATATTAAAAGAGTGTATATATTATAGACTATTTTTATAAGTCTAAAGAATATATTTAATTTATAATATTAAAGCTAATAACAGAAATATATCATAATCAATACATTAATGTTTTTCTGAAACTTAATTATATATAAATTGATTATATATTAAAGTTTTCACGTGAAACAAATTTAGTATAAAAGATAAGTTATATAGAAAGAATATATTTATAATAGAAGGTTTTTATTTATTAGTTCTTTTTCCACCTCACAAATGTACTGACTACAATTTATATTATATTGTATATATTTATTATTTTATATAAAAACTTTAATATCAGAAATAAGTATATTTATAATTTTTTAATTCCATTCAGCCATAACTATATACAAAATATAATTTACTATTTTATAATAAACATTTAATTATAAATAACAGTATATTAAAAGAATGTATATATTATAGACTATTTTTATAAGTCTAAAGAATATATTAATTGTTTCACGTGAAACTATTTAGTAATAAAAAATAAGTTATATAGAAAGAATATATTTATAATAGAAGGTTTTTAATTTATTAGTTCTTTTTCCTGCCGTAAAATGTACTAACTACAATTTATATATTCAATATATTTATTATTAATTTATAACTATAATAAATACATTTAATTTATACTAATATCATAAAACAGAATAAATATTTTAATACAACTATTTAATATTTCCATTAAACTTAATTAAATAAATCTATTCCTACCCTACTGACTCACAATTATATAAATATAAAAAGCATAAATAAAATATAAAAAATGTTTCATGTGAAACATTTTTATTTTATCCAATATTATTGTATTAATACAAACTTTAATATATAATAAAAATAAATAAAACTTGGAGTACTATTATTAAAAACAATAATAACAAAAAAACTATGAGTAATAATGATATTATAAAAAATGATGAAGAGTTTATAGAAGAAATTATAAACACTGATAATAATAAAAATGCTGTAGAAAACGGTGTCATTTATGTTGTTGCCACACCTATAGGTAATATAGAAGATATAACTATAAGAGCTTTAAAAATACTTAGAAATGTTGATTTTATATTAGCAGAAGATACAAGAGTTGCAATCAGACTTCTTAATTTCTACAAAATAAAAAAGACTCTATTCTCTTATCATAGCCATTCTTCTGAATATAGGATCAATGAATATATTAATGAAATATTGAATGGAAAATCTGCCGCTATTATAAGTGATGCCGGAACTCCTTGTATAAGCGATCCTGGAGTAAGCATTATAAAAATAGCTATAGAGAAAAATATAAGGATAGTTCCTGTTGGAGGTATATCAGCATTTACTTCCCTACTCTCTGTTTCAGGACTTTCAGGAAATACTTTGTTTGTAGGATTCTTATCAAATAAATCTGGAAAAAGAAAAAATCAATTAACAGATTTATACAACAATCAAAAAAGTATTATAGTTATATATGAATCAGTTTATAGGGTAAAAGAATGCCTAGAAGATATTGTTAACATATTCGGCGAAAAAACGGATATTGTTATCGGAAGAGAGCTGACCAAACAATTTGAACAAATTATAAGGGCTAATGCTAAAAATATTCTTGATTTTTTTACAGATGGTAGTATACTTACTAAAGGTGAATTTTGCATCATTATTGATAATAGAACATCTAAAGTATGCGAACCTAATGCCGAAAATAATCTTATGTAAGGAGTCAGATTATGACAATTGATAAAATAGGCGGCACATCAAATATACAACAAAAATCTAATATCAGATATAATGAAAAAGTTTCTAAAATGGGTTCAGATAGAATAGAAATTTCTAATGAATCAAGATTAGCTTTGCAAAATGAAAAATTAGTTAACATCATCAAGGAAGCTCCTGATGTTAGAGAAGAAAAAGTTGCAGAAGCTAAAAAAAGACTAGAGTTGTATATGCAAGATGGAGCCTTAAGAGAGGAAGTTCTAAACTCTCTTGCTAATTCTATTTTAGATTCTATGCCTTTAGATTAATATCCTTTATAATAGATTTGTAGGCATTTCTACTTTTTTCAAATAGTAAGTTATTAAGCTTACTATTTTTTTGTACCTCAAGTTATCATAAGCAAATAAATATTGTCACTATTTCGAAAACTTATTAACTAGCTCTACCCTATTCTTTACACCTGACTTTTCATATATATTGGCAACATGATTATTAACTGTATTTAATGATATATCTAATATTAAAGAAACTTCCTTATTAGTTTTACCATCTAATAAATAGGATAATATCTCTTTCTCTCTGCGTGTTAAGTTTATAGTCTCTTCAGTTTTTGAATTCATATCTTTCATATTATTAGATGCTTCATTTTCAACACTGCTGTTAGTTAATTGTATATCTGAATTCACAATTTTATTCTTGTTTTTTACTATACTAATAAAATACCAAGAAAAATATCCAAGCATAACAAGATTCCACCATATATAAAACAATACAAATGTTATATCCATAGAACCTATATTATATGACTCTTTTCTATATGAAATAAACTGATATATTAAAATCGGATATATTATTATAGTTATAAGCCCCAATATTTTTACTATGAATTTCATGGTTTTATCTTCTAACTTTTTATAATTAACAACTCCTATTATAAATAAAACTATTATTGAAAGATAGAATATAATATTACTAATTATATATATATCAAATACTGTAACTATACCTAATATACTAATAATAAAATGGCTTACTGATAATATAATATATATTATATTCTCTTTAAATGTCCATTTCATATTCAAAAATCTATATAAAAAAGCTGGTATAAAATAAAGCATTAATGACATAGCTATAGAAAAAGTAAAGAAGTACAAAGTATTAAATATATTATTTGACATAAAGGAAGGAATTGTCAAAAAAGTAAGAACCTTTACTGCCCTTATTAAAATCAAGAAAGCAAATGTAAACAAAAATACTATATAATATTTAAGCCAAGATACTCTTTCTATTATATAATAAATAATAGAAAAAAGTATGGAAGAAAAACCTATCATAAATGCCAATAAGTAGGCAATTAAAAGACTATAACCTAAAACAAAATTCATAACTTATTCTTAGCTGGGAAAATTATATTAATCCTTTCTTTATTTTTTAAAGATTCTATCCACATATTTCCATAATGTTTCTTTATGATATTATATGCTGTATATAAATATAAATTATTAAAATTCATATTATCATAAGATATTAATGGAGTTTTGAAAAGTTTCTTTTTTATATTCTGAGGTATTTCGTCAGAATCAAAAGTTATTGATATATCTATACATCTTTTATTTAATTCCAATTTCTTTTCTTTATATCTGCTTAAGAACCCTACCCTATTTATTAATAAAAAGTACTGATCATCATCATATTCGATAAGATCATAATTTATATCTACTTTACCATTAAACTTTACTATATTGTATATAAATGAAAATATATTCAAAAGACTGCTTTTGATTCTATTTCTATCCATCATTATGGTGCATTCATTAACTATTGAATTTTCTAATGTAAATTTAACTCTTTTAGATTTAAATAAGTCAATAGTATCATCTAAAACTTCATTAAAAATATTATTTATATTTTCTAAATTCATATTAAGTTTAAAAGAATTAGAACTTATCTCATTAAAATCATTAAGAGCTTCCATAGTCCTAGATATTAGAAATGTTTGTCTAACTATTGTATTTCTGGATTCATTACAATAGTTATTAGGACATCTTTCCAAATCTATATATTTAGATATAACGCTATTATAATTTTGCACATCATATATTAGATTTGATAATAAAAGTCTTAAATTATCATTCATATAAAAAGTTTTTTTCATAATAGGCTCATCATTAATAAACATAATATTTTAGAGTATTATAACATATAATAATTAAAAATGTCAATCAGTGAATAATTACGAATTCAAATTTTGAATTCATATTATAAATTTATAAATAGAATTTTATACAGTATATTTTTTAAAATTATCAACATTGTCAACAAGTTATTAACATAGGTTAAATAATTGAATTCATTCATTTTTTAGTATACGAATTCAAATTTTGAATTCCTGAGAAAGATTATAGTATTATAATAATATTATATATTTAAATTTTTAAATAAATTTTTTATTATTATTAAGGTGTTAATATGTTGATAACTTTTTGCATATAAGAAGAAACTCAAAAATTCAGCTTTATATGATGTTGATAACTTTGTTTATATCAACTGAAATATAAAACCTGAAAATTAACAAATTTACTATTGAAATTCAAATTTTTAACATTTTATAAATTTGTTATAAGTGTTAATAGATTTTTAACAGTTATCAACAATTTATTAACATTTTGATAAAAACTATATATTTATGTTAAAATAATTTTCAGTATATACCTAAACAATTATATTTTGTCAAAAATAATTTTTTTAAATTTTAAATATCTGCAGGGCTTTGCCCCGCACCCCACTTCTTTTGGTGCCCCAAAGAAGCTTATATCCTCGACAAGCTCGGATACGCTTCGCGAAGGGCTATATTTTAGCTTAAATTAATAGTTTATATTACATGTAAAACAATTTTAGTATGATTTAGTACTAATTTTATACCTTGCACTTTTTGCAACTTTGACGAAGTCCGCAGAGCGTGTGCGGCGGGAAAAAGTTGAATAAAAAAATGACAAACTTAAAAATTTTCAGTATATACTAAAAATTTAATGTTACTCCTCCCCTACCCTATTAAATTTATTCTTGATTAATTTTTATAATATTTTATTATTAGAAATAAATATTTATTAATAATAAGGATTAACTATGAATATATTTACTTTTACAAATAAAGGTTCTAATACAAAAATAAATACTGATACAATTCTTTTTAACGGAGAGTCAATATCAGGCAACCCTATTCTTATAAACGAGCAAAATAATTATTCCCATTTCATAAATGACATAGAAGGCACATCAATTGCTCTAGTAGCTGACGGACTTGGAGATACATTTGCTTCAAAATTATCTATAGACGTTTACAATGAGAATTTTTTAGATTTGCTCGAACTTGTTGGAGAGCAGGAAGTTACAAATTGGATAATGCATAACTTTGTAAAATTGGAAGTTGTAGCTGCAAGAGAATCAGCAGATGACAAAGATAAATCTATGGCAGGTGCATCTATTGCTGGAGTAATATGCCATAAATTTGTAGGTGCATTTGTATTTAATGCTGGAGATTCAAAAGTTTTCGCAGTAAATAAAAACAGAGCTATTCAAATAAGCAGAGATCATATTAACGGCAATGCTTTAGAAAATTGTGCTTGTGCCGGAGGCGGACATTATATAACTATTGAGGGAGCAAGAAGAAATAAAAATTATAATTATTTTATAGCAAGTAATTCTATGATTGATCTTTTATCAGAGAATTATGAGAGTGCAGAAGCCGGCATTAATGATATAATGAATTGTCAAAGTACTGAAGAAGCTTTGAATAAATTAAAAACGTTATCAGAAAACAGCAACGATAATGTAAGTGCTATAGGATTATTTAATATTTTTGAATAATATATTTTGTCAAAAATAATTTTTTAAATTTTAAATATCTGCAGGGCTTTGCCCACCGCTCTGCCTGCCGTAACAAGGCACCTACTCGGTAAAAGAACTGGGGTATTGCGTAAGCACGCAGAGCGGTGGGCAAAGCCCCAGATATCAAAACAAAAATATAACTTTACTTTTGACAAAATATAGTTGTTTAGGTATATACTGAAAATTTTTAAGCTTATCAAAAATTATTTTATTATTTGGAGTGATGATCACTCCCCTACTCTTTTTATATTGAAATTATTGTCTGCTGGATTTGTTCCTGCAGACATTTATTAAAATAAATTTTTTAAATTCGTTAAACAAAAAATAGAAAGTTTCGAGAATTCGCAAGTACAATATATTCTTTGGATTGATTTGTGAAAAAAGGCACTATAAGACAAATACCTATAATGGTTGTATTGAATATAATCACTTGCGGTTGGTATTATATTTATTGGGTATATCAAACTTCATCTGAAATAAAAAAGTTTACTGAAAGAGATGACCTTAACCCTACCCTAGAAATTTTACTTGGAGTAGTTACAGGAGGATTGTATTTTAAATATTGGTATTATAAATACGGAAATATTGTTTATAAAGAAATGCCTTTAAAAGTTGGTATGAATAATACTGAAAATAAAACCATGATGCTTGTACTTATAGATTTGGCAGTTGCATTTATTTATTTCTTTAATTTGATACTCAATATTATTATTTTATTAATTGCATTAAATGATCCTCCTATAAACACAGAGGATTTGATTTTTTTTGTTAGAGTTTTACCTACTAGTTTTATTTTTATAGTAAATATTTCATCATTGATAATGCAGGATAAGCTTAATAATATTTGGAAACAAGAAGACAAAAGCAGATTAAAATATTAAAAAAATATAAAAAATAGTTGTATGAATAATAATGTCAGTAATACTTATATAAAGTTTATGGAAAATATGGAACCTTATATAAAAAAATTCCCTTTTATATTAGGAATATTAGTAGGACTTTTATTTCTTCTTGCCGCTGTTTTTAAATGGAATTTCCTTTTAAACCCTAATAGTTCAAATTTTATGATTTCTATATATGAATTATTTGGAGAAATGGGTGTTAGAATAATTACAGGTATTTTAGGGATTATAATAATGATAGGCTCTTTAATTATTTTAATAGTAAAAAAATGAATATTGAAAAGCATTTATTTGAAGATACTAATTTTTTCCCTGATGGAATGAAGATTTTAATACTTGGTACTTTTCCAGTGCCTTTATATTCCAATATAGAAAAGTTTAATAAATTAAGCGAAATTGAAAAAGAAAATGCATGGTATTATTCAAGTAAAAGAAGCGAGTTCTGGAAAATAATTGCTGACAGCTTTGATATAGATTATAAGAATACTGATTTTCTTATTAATAAGAATAAAAAGAAAAAAGTATTTAAAGAAAATAGAGTAGGTATAGCTGATGTATTTTCTAAATGTAAAAGGAAGAATGAAGATAGTGCCAGAGATACTGATTTGATAATAGTAGAATATAATAATATTTTAAGCGGCCTTGTAAATGATAAGAATAATAGTTTAGAGCTTATAATATTTACAAGCCGTTTTACTGAGAATAATTTTTTTAAGATACTAAAAAACAATAATATTGATTATGATATAAAAGAGAGTAGGGGAGATTATAGTAATTTAAATAATATAACAGAGAATATAATAAAAGCTGTTAGAGAAAGTTATTTGATAATAGATAATAGTAGAAAGATAAAACTTGCCACAATAACTTTAAAAATAAGCCCTATAAAGGGAGTAAGTTTATATTCTACTAAAAAAGATCTTTATAAATACTATTTACATTCTATTTAATTGCAAATATATATTATTAATGATAATTCAATTAAATAACCTATAGAAATAATAGTAAAAAATAAATCATAAACTATTAAGAATTAATATATCTTATTCCGAAATTTGATAATAGCTAAAATTCTATACTTTAAGGAAGAATTAAAGATGCGTTATTTAAGTTTTGCTTTAATATTTTTAAATATATTTTTTGCACTGTTTGCCCAAACTCCGAACACAGGCAGATTGGATCAATTATTAGATTATGCAAATACAGGCGATGCAGATGGAGTAAGAAAATTAATATCACAAGGTTCTGTTTCAAGCTTCATAAACTTTGGAGATAATCAAGGACATAATGCTTTAATTAAGGCTGCATCAAAAGGCTATAAAGATATTGTATTATTACTATTATCTCAAAATGCTAATGTTAATCTTACTTGTATTCATGGTAAAACAGCTTTAACTTATGCTGCTGATGCCGGATATGTTGATATAGTTTCTTATTTACTAGCTAAGAATGCTGATCCGGACATAAAAATAAATGGAGGCACTACAGCACTTCTTCAGGCTGCTGGTAAGGGTTATTATAGTATAGTAGAAATGATTGTTAATGCCAAAGCAGATTTGAAGATTGTAGGCACATACAGAAGCGGTAATGGTGATGGTATAGATTATAATATGACACCATTAATGGTTGCCTCTTATAACAATCATGATTTGATAGTAAGACTTCTTTTAGATAAAGGAAGTGATGTTAATTATATAAATGAATATGGTGCTAATGCTTTATTCTATGCTATAGCTAGAGGAAATAATGAAGTTGCTAAGCTTTTATTAGAAAGAGGTGCTGACGCTAATATAGTAGCTACTTACGGCCCTTATGGTAATATTACGCCTCTTGCTTTGGCTTCTACATTAGGCTTAACTGATGTTATGTCATCATTATTCATTGGAAAATCTAATATCGATTTCAAGATGAGAGACGGAAGAACAGCTTTAATATGGGCTGCTATTGCTGGAAAAAGTGAGGCTGTAAATTCTTTGATAATGAATAAAGCTGATTTGAATATTGCTGATAATGACGGAAAAACAGCTTTAATGTTTGCTGCTGAAAATGGAGATTATGCTTCAGTAGAATATTTGATTAATGCAGGTGCTCATTTAAATACTTTAGATAAGTTCCGTAAAACAGCTTTAATGTATGCTATGGAAAATGGAAACACTGATGTTGTTGATCTATTGACTAGAGCTAGTTTGGCTTATAAAAAATAATGCATATTGAATAGAAATTGAATAAAAAATAAAAGGGATTGTTTTTTATTAAACAGTCTCTTTTTTATTATAATTGTTATGCTCGTGACGAAGTCCGCCTTGTGTGCCCTATAATAAGCTATGAGTAAAATCACTAGCCGGCTTCAACTCGCTTTTTATATTTTAATTCCAGTATTTTGCTAATAAAAATTGTTCATTAGCTCTGCATAACTACAGCAAAGGCTCTGTTAAGTAAACTTACCAGAGCCTCACAATTTTTATAAATAGCCTTATAATTTTTTAAATTATTTTTCAGCTTTCTCTTTATGTTTTTTATGGCCTGAAGTTTCTTTTACATCGTTAATGAAATAGAATAATGATTCAATTTCATCTGCAATATTTACATCGTTAATAATACAATCAGGTCTTTCTAAAAGTTTAATAGGTGCAAAATTCAAAACACCTTTAATACCAGCATTACATATAACATCAAACATTCTTTGAGCCTCTAAATCTGGTACAGTTAATATTGCTATTTCGATTTTGTTTTGAATAATGAAATCTCTTAATTCTTCTATAGGAAGTATTGGAGTAGGGGCATTTCTATCAATTTTTTCTGGGTTATGATCGAATGCAGCTATTATTTTTATAGATTCACTTTCAAAACCTCTGTAATTAACCAATGCTTTACCTATTTTACCATATCCGACCAATATGATGTTATGAGAAATTTGTTTTCCCAAAATACTGTCTATTTGTTCCAATAGATCATCGATATTGTATCCGCCTTTCTTATTACCCGAGATGTTAAATAGTGAAAAATCTTTTCTAACTTGAACTGATGTTATACCTATAGCATCTCCAAGATTATTAGAATATGCTTTTATAAATCCGAAACTCTTCATGCGTCTTAAAGCATTTTTATATTTTAATAGACGCATAATTTGTGTTCTACTAATCATAATATATCCTTAAACTATTTTTTTGTATTTATAAACAATTAATATGGATATATTATAACATAATAAAGTTGTCTGTCAATAAAATATTAATATAGAATGTCTATTTTATTGTATATTATATACGAACTAAGAACATTAATAATATTTTTTATAATATTTTATTTATTAAAAAAAAATTCCTAATTGATTATGAAACTATAGTATATAAAATTATATTAATGAATAAATTTTATATTATGTTATAATCAAGGTTTATTATATTTTATTTAGGAGTTTTTATGAGTAATAAATTAAAAATGAATATTTGTTTAGCAAGCGATGATGAATATTCTAAATATATGGGTACAGCAATGGTATCTATTTTAAATAATAGTTTAGATGATGAAGAAATAGTATTTCATTTATTAGATGGCGGTATATCTAAAGAAAATAAAGATAATTTATTATCTTTAAAAAATATAAAGAATTGCGAAATTTATTTTTATACACCAGATATAAAAAAATATGAAACTTGGTATTTAAAAAGTAATTCTGAAAATTGGAGCCCTGCTACTTTTTATAGATTATCAATTCCAAGTATTATTCCAAATGTAGACAAAATATTATATTTGGATTGTGATGTGATTGTAAATTTAAGTTTGAGAGAATTATTTGAAATAGATATAGAAAATTATTATGCATTGGTATGCAAAGAAGATTGGAGAGAAGAAGGTTATTTTAATGCTGGTGTTTTGATGATTAATAATAAATTATGGAAAGAGTCAAATATAGAAGAAGTTTTTTGTGAGTATTATAATAAAAATTATATTAATTATGGGTGTTTAGATCAAGATTTATTGAATGATGTATTAAAGGGAAAAGTAAAGATTATAGATAAAAAATGGAATTTTTTCCCAATGATTAATAATAAACCATTAGGAATATCTATGGATGATTACATAGAAGCTAATAAGAAAAGTATAATACATTATATATATTATAAGCCTTGGGATGAAGAATCTATATCTGTAGGCTCAATATATTTTAATTATTACTGGCAACATTATATGAGTACTCCTTGGTTTAAAGATTATAAAGAATTGACAGAAATTTTATTAAAACAATATAAAAATAATTCTAAAGATGTATCTGATTTAATGGATAAATTATTAATGTATAAAAATTTTATTAAGAAATTAGCATGGTGGATACCTATAAAAAAATTGAGAGATAAATTTAAAAGTAAATTTTTTTAATTAGAATATAGCAAAAAAGATATTATCATTATATAATTTATAATATAAAAAACATTAGGGTAGTATCATGATAGATTATAAATCAATAGCTCAAACAATAAAAGAATCAAAATATGTAGTAGCATTTACAGGTGCTGGTATAAGTGTTGAAAGCGGTGTTCCTCCTTTCAGAGGTCCTAACGGTCTTTGGGAGAAGCATGGAAGTCAATTTGCTGAAATATCATATTTTGTAAAGCATCAAAAAGAATCTTGGAAATCATTGAAGAAAGTTTTTTATGATCCTATTACTGATGTTAAGCCTAATAAGGCACATATAGTTTTGGCCAATTTGGAAAAAATGGGTATAATGCGTAGTGTAATTACTCAAAACATTGATAATCTTCATCAAGAGGCTGGAAGTAAAATAGTTTATGAGCTTCATGGTACAGCTAAATATGCTATATGTATGAAATGCAAAACTAGATATAAAATTAATAAAGAAATATTAGCTATGGATCCTCCTGCTTGTGAAAAATGTTCTGCTACTTTGAAACCTGCTTTTGTTTTCTTTGGTGAACAATTGCCTGCTTTAGATTTTAATAGCTCAATAGAAGATGCTGAGAAAAGTGATTTATTTATTATAATAGGTACAGGCGGAGAAGTTATGCCTGCTGCTCAGATACCTCATATCGCTAAAAGATCAGGGGCTAAAATTATGGAAATTAATCCTGAACCTTCTAACTTCACAAACTCTATAGTTGATATTTATATACCAGAAAAGGCTGGTGTAGCATTTACCGAAATAGAAAAATATTTGTAATGAAGTATTGATTAATTAATATTTAATTTAATTCATCTTCATACATCTTTTGTAAAGTTGATTTTAATTCAGCTATGAATTTTTTGTCTTCTACTATTATGTGATGTAAAAGCCAATTCTTTAAAAAATCAAGAAAATCTCCAATTGCTAGATCATCACCATTTTCATATCTGCTTACATCATCAACTATTTTTAAAGAAAATGATCTATGTTTTGCTATATGATCTTTTGCCAAACTATAATCAACAGCTCCCATAATCTTTTCTTCATAAGAAAAATGATAAGTAGCATAGTCTATAGTTCTTTTTATTATGGAGTGAAAGGTTACTTTTACTTCCTCATTACTAAGATCATTAACCATTCCTACATTATACAAATCGTTAATGATATTAACAAGTTCCTTATGTTGATCATCAATTCTTTTGTAGCCTGTTTGGAATTTTTTATCCCATTTAATCCAACCATCTTTTACTAAAACTTCTGTTGAACTATCCATATTTAACTCTCCTATTATTGTTCTACTGTTCTGAAAGCGTTTTCAATACCTCTATTACTTCCATAACGAATTCTTTATCCGCAACTAAAACATGGTTTAAAAGCCATTCTTTTAGGTACTTCACTAAATTATGAATGGCATCAAGCGAACCATTCTCATAAGATAAAACATAATTATAGATAGTTTGGGTAAACTCTCTATGTGAAGATGAATGCTCTAATAACTTTCTATATTGTATAGCATGCATTATTTTTTCTTCATAAGTAAAATGATATGTGACATAATCTACTGTCTTTTTAAGTACATTCTTGAAAGCTTCTTTTAATTTATCATCTTCTGAATCACTATAGTCTATACAATCGTATAAATCATTTATGATATTTACAAGTTCCTTATGCTGATCATCAATTCTTTTATAACCTATTTTATATTTATCGTCCCATTTAATCCATTCTATTTTTTCTTGATTGCTAGCCATAAAAAACTCCTAAAATTTATTATTCATTTGTAAGTTTTTGTAAAGTTTCTTTCACTTCAGCTATAAATTTTTTATCAGTAACCAATATATGATTTAAAAACCAATCTTTTAAATATTTTACTAAATCATCAATCGCTTTTAAAGAACCTTTCTCATAAGACATAACATAATTATAGATAGTTTGGGTAAATTCTTTATGGTATGAAGAATGTTCCAGTAATTTACCGTATTTTATAGCATGCATTATCTTCTCCTCATAAGAAAAATGATATGCTACATAATCAACAGTTTTTTTTAGTGCATCTTTGAAAGCTTCTTTTAAATTTTCATCTTCTGAATCTCTATTTTCCATACAAGCATACAAATCATTGATAATCTCTATTAATTCTAAATGCTGATCATCTATTCTTTTATAACCTACTTTATATTTATTTTCCCACACTATATATTTATCTTTCATAATAAAATCCTCTGCTTATATATTATATACAAATATAAATAATTTGTACATATAAATTATTTTTTTATTAAAAATAATTTATAAATAACTATTTTATATAATTTGTTAGATTTGTCAAACAGTTATTTTGCTATTATAATATAATAATTATTTATTAAAAGAATTAAAATTATTATAATTCCCGCCCATTATTCTTTTTTATTTTGATTTAAAATTATATTTATTATTTCTTAATTTACTCAATTAGAATTTATAGCACCCGCCCAAAATGTAATTAAATTAATGATGGTATCAACCGCACGCTTAATAATATTAACGAGCATAAAATTATTAATAATTCTAATTTTGTTATTTTTGAGAATCAACAAAACGTGCGGTAATGAAATTTAAAAGCAAAATACAACTTGGGTGGGCTTTGAAAAATGTTGATAGATTTTTATGGAAAATTTGTATTATAAATAAAAATTAAGTTTTAAAATCTATAGGGTAGGGTGTGTAAATAAAATTCATAAGAAGTTTATTATTATTTCTAACGATAAACTCGTATAAAAAAGCTGGCAACAATAAATTGTTACCAGCTAACGTTTATTTTTTATTATTGTTAATAAAAATTATTTGCTTAGAGTCTCTGACAAGTAAACTTGCCAGAGGCAAATAATTTTTATATTTAGCTATTCATTTTTATAACGTTATAGAAAGCTTTTTTATTATTATTGCTATGCTTGTCTACGCCCTTAATAAGCTAGTTAGTAAACTCACTAGCTGGCTCCGACTCGCTTTCTTGTTGCTAGCGATAAACTCGTATAAAAAAGCTGGCAACAATAAATTGTTACCAGCTCTTGCTTATTTTTTTATTATTGCTAATAAAAATTATTTGCTTAGAGTCTCTGACAAGTAAACCTGCCAGAGGCAAATAATTTTTATATTTAGCTATTCATTATTTTATAACGTTATAGAAAGCTTTTTTATTATTATTGCTATGCTCGTCTACGCCATACAATAAGCTAGTGAGTAAACTCACTAGCTGGCTCCGACTCGCTTTCTTGTTGCTAGCGATAAACTACATAAAAAAGCTGGCAACATAAATTGTTACCAGCTCTTGCTTATTTTTTATTATTGTTAATAAAAATTATTTGCTTAGAGTCTCTGACAAGTAAACTTGCCAGAGGCAAATAATTTTTATATTTAGCTATTCATTATTTTATAACGTTATAGAAAGCTTTTTTATTATTATTGCTATGCTCGTCTACGCCATACAATAAGCTAGTGAGTAAACTCACTAGCTGGCTCCGACTCGCTTTCTTGTTGCTAGCGATAAACTACATAAAAAAGCTGGCAACATAAATTGTTACCAGCTCTTGCTTATTTTTTATTATTGTTAATAAAAATTATTTGCTTAGAGTCTCTGACAAGTAAACTTGCCAGAGGCAAATAATTTTTATATTTAGCTATTCATTATTTTATAACATTATAGAAAGCTTTTTTACCTAAGTAAATAGCTCTGTTGCCTAATTCTTCTTCGATTCTTAATAATTGATTGTATTTTGCAATCCTATCACTTCTTGAAGCAGAACCAGTTTTGATTTGACCAGCATTAGTAGCTACAACTATATCAGCAATAGTAGCATCTTCAGTTTCACCAGATCTGTGAGAAACTACAGCAGTATAGTTATGAGTTTTAGCAAGTTCAATAGAATCTAAAGTTTCAGTTAAAGAACCGATTTGGTTAACTTTAATAAGGATAGAGTTAGCAACGCCTTTATCTAATCCCATTTGAAGTCTTTTTACATTAGTAACGAACAAGTCATCACCAACTAATTGAACTTTTTTACCTAATTTTTGAGTAAGTAAAGCCCAACCTTCCCAGTCATCTTCAGCAACACCGTCTTCTATAGAGATGATAGGGTATTTGCTGCATAAATCAGCATAGAAATCAACCATTTCAGCAGGAGTTAATTCTCTGTTGTCTGATTTATGGAATACATATTTTTTCTTATCTTTGTTATAGAATTCACTTGAAGCAGGGTCCATAGCGATCATTATATCATCACCAGGTTTGTATCCAGCTTTTTCTATAGCTTGCATGATTACTTGAAGTGGTTCTTCATTATCTTTAAGAGTAGGAGCAAATCCACCTTCATCACCAACAGTAGTGCTTAAGCCTCTGTCATGAAGTATAGCTTTTAAGTTATGGAATACTTCAGCTACATAACGTATACCTTCTTTGAAAGTAGGAGCACCAACTGGCATAACCATATATTCTTGGAAGTCGATTGGAGCTGATGAGTGAGCACCGCCGTTTAAGATATTAGCCATAGGTACTGGTAAAGTTTTAGCGTTAGCACCGCCAATGTATCTGTATAATGGCATACCTAATTCGTCAGCAGCAGCTTTAGCTACAGCAAGTGATACACCAAGTATAGCATTAGCACCTAATTTACCTTTGTTTTCAGTGCCGTCAAGTTCTATCATAGTTCTGTCTATTTCAACTTGATCTAAAGCGTCCATATCAATTAATTCATTGCAAATAATTTCATTAACGTTTTCTACTGCTTTTTGAACGCCTTTTCCTAAATATCTGCTTTTATCTCCATCTCTTAATTCTACTGCTTCATGTTCACCTGTAGAAGCTCCTGATGGTACTGCAGCTCTACCCATAGCGCCGCTGTCTAAGTAAACATCAACTTCTACTGTAGGGTTTCCTCTTGAGTCTAGTATTTCTCTAGCTACTATATTATCTATTAAAGACATATTAAAACTCCTTATAAATTATAATTGATATATATAATATAACATAACATATAAATTTCAAGTGAAAAAATCGAACATTTATAAATATATGATATTTTTATTTTTATATTAAAATTCATATATTAATTATTGTTATATTGTATAAATTATTTATAAAAATATTATTATTTAATTATCTATTTTTTTTGTTTTACTAAATGCATTTTGAATTATATAAAAAAATAACTTTATATTTACTATACCTTTAATTTTTGATGGTATTTCATTTTTAGGATATTTTCTTATAGTTGGAACCTGACAGGCCTTATAGCCTAGTTTTTTTACATGAACTAAAGGATAAATATCATATTCATAATATATAAATTCTTCCCTAAATAAATCTATTCTTTTGTCTAATATGAATCTTTTAGAAAATGCTCTAAAACCATTAAGTACATCATCATAATGAAAACCTGATACAAAACTTATCAATGGAGAAGCTATAAATCTTAAGCCAATTTTTCTTAACAAAGGAGTATTTTCTTCTTTTCCACCTAAAGTAAATCTAGTAGCTTGAATTAAATCATATCCTTCATCAAGTTTTTCTACAAATAAATGTAAACATTCATCTACACTATCTTTATTATTACCGTCAACCATAATAACACCTTCATAACCATCTATTGCAGTTTCATAAAGAAGTTGTTTTAATTTTAATGTCCTTCCTTTACTTCCACTTTTATTAACGAGAAGTTTTCTTGTACCAATTGATTCAATAAAATCTAAAGATAACAATTTATCTTCATCACTACCATCGCATATGAATACATCACATTGATTAAATATATTAGATTTTTTCATTTTATCTATTTGTGATAAAAATCTTTTACCCTCATTCATTATTGCAATAATTAATGCATATTTATTTCTCTTTTCAAAAAATTCGTGTTTTTCATATTTTGGTATTTTATTTTCCATTTCTAAAAGTTCTTCATTTGTAAATTGGTAATTCATAGTTTTCTCCAAAATTAGTAAAATTATATTTTTATTAATATTATTGTAATGTTTTTATATGAATAAATATAATATTATAGTTTATTATCCATAATTATCATATCTATTATTTTATTAATATCTGTATAATTAGTAAATTTAAGTTCATTTATAATTCTAGAATTATCTCCTATAGTTTTTAAAGGCTCATCTGTATCAAAGTTATTTAATTCTAATAAATCTATTTTTCCTAATTTTTCTGCTATCATAATAGCCAAATCACTTAATTTTATACCTTGACCAGAACAAATATTAATAGTTCCAGTAATATCAGAATTAATAATTAAAGCTAGTATTTTGGCAGCATCACCAGCATATATATAATCTTTTTCTAATTGTGAATGATTTACAGAAACCTTTATATTATTTTTTAAAGAATTAATGATATAAGGAAATAATCTTGTATTATTATCATTTTCTCCATATGTATTGAACAATCTAGCCCAACAAAAATCTATGTTGTTATTTTTGCAATATAACTCAAATATCTCTCTTAAATAATTTTTGCATTTAGCATATACTGTTGTTGGATTTAATCTATCATTTTCTTTGGCAGGAATATTATCAAAACTATATTCTGCATATGTACCAATATAAATAGCTTTTTTACCATTATTATCTTTGAAATATTTTAAAATATTTATAGATGAAGTAATCATATCAAAATTAGTATTTGAATGAAAATATCCACTACTTAAATCCCAAGCTAAATGTATTAGATATTCTGGCTTTATATCATTAAAAATGTTTTGTAATTTTTGATAATCATTGATATTCAGATTTATATAATTAAAATTTGGAGACTTAATATTTCTAGTTCCTATACCATATATATTGAATCCCAATTCATTTAATGGTTTTACTATATATTGTCCAATAGAACCAGTTATTCCTGTAACTATTATTTTTTTCATAATAAAATCCTAAAAAATAAAATCTGGTATATTTTTATCTTTTTCACTTATAATTCTATTTTTACATTCAGGCCATTTAATATTGAATGATGGATCATCCCATCTTAAATATCCATAGGCATCTGGTACAAAATATGTACTTAGAAAATAAGCCACTACAGTATTATCTTCTAGTGTTTGAAAACCATGAGCCACATAAGGGGGAATATAAAGCATTTTTCCATTTTCTTCTGATAATTCAACAGTACAATATTTACCGTAACTTGGAGAATCTTTACGAACATCTGCTATCACATCAAATATTTTTCCTTTTAAACATCTAACAATTTTTATTTCTGGATAGGGATATTTTTGATAATGCATTCCCCTTAATGTTCCAGATTTTTTATTGTAGTTAATATTAGATTGTATTAAATTAAAACTTAAATTATATTTTTCAAGTTCTTTATTATCAAATATTCTCAAAAAATATCCTCTTTCATCTTCTATATAGTTATTTTGTAATATATATGCCCCATCTATAGTGGTGTTTTCTAAATTCATATAATTATCCTATTATAAAAATCATATTTTGTTTATATAAGAATCGAAACATTTCTCTATATATTCTATCATTTCATCATTAATAGCAGGATAAACCCCAATCCAAAAAGTATTATTCATAATAAAATCAGAATTCTTTAATTCTCCTACAACTCTATAATTTCTTCCTATCATATAAGGCTGCTTTATAATATTACCAGCAAATAATAATCTAGTACCAATTTTTTTATCATTTAAATATTTAACAATATCATTTCTTGTAAACGGAGCATTTTCTTTAACACTTATAAGAAAACCAAACCAAGATGGGTCACTATTTTCCTGAGCATTTGGTAATATGATATATTTATCAAATTTTTGTAATCTTTCTTTTAACTTTTTAAAATTAGCTCTTCTTTTTTCTATAAAAGTGCTAACCTTTTTCAATTGAGCTACGCCGCAAGCAGCCTGCATATCTGTAATTTTTAAATTATAACCCAAATGAGAATATGTATATTTATGATCATATCCTTCAGGTAAATCCCCTAATTTTTGGCTAAATCTTTGATTACAAGTATTATCACATCCTGGAGGACACCAGCAATCACGTCCCCAATCTCTAATACTTTCCATAGCTTTTTTTAGTATAGGATTATTGGTAAGTACTGCTCCGCCTTCTCCCATAGTTATATGATGAGCGGGATAAAAACTTAATGTAGCAATATCACCAAAAGTACCAACTTTTTTATTATCATAAATACTTCCAAATGCATCACAGCAGTCTTCAATTAGCCACAAATTATACTTTTCACAAATTTCTTTAACTTTTTTTAAATTAAATGGATTTCCTAGTGTGTGGGCTAAAATTATAGCTTTAGTTTTATCACTTATAGCTTTTTCTATCAATTCAGTGTTAACATTATAAGTTTCTAATTCAACATCTACAAATACAGGTACTAAATTATTTTGTAGTATTGGATTTACAGTTGTTGGAAAACCAGCAGCTACAGTAATAACTTCATCTCCTTCTTTTAACGCCCTATCTTTAAGTAAATGGCTTTTTAAAGAACTTACAGCTATCAAATTTGCTGAAGATCCGGAATTACAACTTAAAGCATATTTTAATCCAAAAAATTCTTTTAAACATTTTTCAAATTCATCATTATATCTATATGTTGTAAGATGAAAATCCAAAGCACTATCAACTAAAGTAGCAATATCATCTTCATCAAATACTCTACCTGATACAGGTACAGAACTTTCTCCTTCTACAAACTTTTTTGGAAAATATTCTTCTTTAGCATATTCTTTTACTAATTCTAATATTTTATTTCTATCCATATTAATTAACCTTCTATATAATTTTTTATTTGTTTTTCTGTGATATTATTAATATCATTTTTATTTAAATATTCGCTGTACCAAACAGCTGTTTGTTTTATTGCTTCTTCTGTATTAAATTTCTCTTTCCAGCCTAATTCTTTTCTTGCCAAGGATGAGTCTAATCTTAATATATTCATTTCTTTTTTAGAAGTTTCAGGAGAATTTATTATATAACTTCCTTTACCAATATTATCAATAAAAGCTTTAGTAATATATTCAACAGTAAATTTATTACCTTCATCTATTGGGGCAAAATTATAGCTTTCTGAAATATTTTTATTGTTTGTTAAATTATAACATACTAATAAATATCCGTAAAGTACATCTAAAACATGCTGCCAAGGTCTTACACTATTTGGATTTCTTAATTCTACAGGAATATTTTTTTCTATAGATCTTACTATATCAGGTATTATTCTATTATCAGCAAAATCTCCTCCTCCTATGACATTACCTGCTCTTACACTTGCTATATTAACATTTTTAAAAAATGATTTTTTATAACTTTTTATTGCTATTTCAGCACATGCTTTAGAAGCAGAATACGGATCATGGCCGCCTAAGGCATCGTTTTCTCTGTATCCCCATACCCATTCTTTATTATCATAAACTTTATCTGTTGTAATCATTACAGCACATTCTAAATTATTTAATTCTCTCATAGCTTCCATTAAATTAACTGTGCCTATTACATTAGATTCAAATGTATATACAGGTCTGTTATAACTATCTATTACAAGAGGCTGTGCTGCTAAATGAAATATTATATCTGGATTTATTTCTTTTACTATGTTTTTTATTTTTTCTAAATCTCTTATATCCTGTATATAAGATTTTACTTCATTATCTAGTTTAATCAAATTATATAATGACAAATCTTCAGCTTGCAAAGATATACCATATACTTCAGCACCAAAAGTTAAAAGCAGCTTAGAAAACCAAGCACCTTTAAAACCAGTATGTCCTGTTATTAATATTTTTTTATTTTTTAAAAAACTAAATATATTTTTTATTTCCAAGTTTTCCATGGTGCATTTCCTTTATTCCACATATCTTCAAGCAAAGCTTTATCTCTTTGAGTATCCATACATTGCCAAAAACCATCATGTTTGAATGCCATAAGTTCACTATCTTTAGCTAATTTTCTTAAAGGTTCCTGTTCAAATATAGTACTATCTCCATCTATATAATCAAATATTTTAGTATTTAATACAAAAAAACCTCCATTTATATAAGCATTATCTCCTCTTGGTTTTTCTATAAAATCTGTAATCATATTATCATTATTAATACTTATAGCTCCCCATCTTGCTGGAGGAAAAACAGCAGCCATTGTTGCTATTTTTTTATTATCTTTGTGGAATTTAATTTCTTTTTCTATATTAATATCTGAAACTCCATCTCCATAAGTTAGACAGAAACTTTCTTCATTTTTTAAATATTCATAAGCTCTTTTTAGTCTTCCACCCGTCATACTATGTTCACCTGTATCTATAAGTTCTATAGTCCATTTTTTTTCCTCTATATTGAGACTAGATCTTAAAACTTCAGATTTGTTATGCTTAAAATCTATTTTCATATCATATAAATGTCTTCTATAATTATCAAAAAACTCTTTAATCATATATCCTTTATAACCAAGCAGCACAACAAAATCATTTATTCCATAATGAGAATAATGTTTCATAATATGCCATACAATTGGCTTACCGCCTATTTCTACTAAAGGCTTTGGTCTTATTATAGTCTCTTCACCGAGCCTAGTACCAAGCCCGCCTGCTAATATTACAGCTTTCATTAAAGTACCTCTCAATTTTTTATTATAATTTTTTTACCAATTTATCATTAATGAGAATAAATCCATTACCAAAATTTGTTAATTTGACATCTGATTTAATAAGATATACAAAATATTTTGAATTATTTACATAAAAATTATAATTTGTTAATTTTAAATTTTTATCATTATATTCTATATTAGATATAAAATAAAAATCGTAATCACTTCTTACATATACTGTAGCAGCATTATAAACAGGCAATATTATTCCTCCTTTAATATTATTATCTACTTGAGATATATAATCTGCTGTTCTATTTATTAAGGCACCTTTTTCTGCTACAGAAGTATTATACACATTATTATTATTTACTATTACTTGTTTTAATAATTTTTTTGTATTTTGTATATTTCTAGACCAAAAAAATACCCCATTCCATATTTCAGCATTTGAATATCTATTAGTAAATAGATTCCCCATAATATAGCTATCTTTATAATTACCTATCCAACCATTAATACCTCTTTGTTTCCAATGTTCTAAGTTATAGTAAGATTCATTATCATTTTTATGATGGCTAGCATATGCTATATTATTATTATGAATATTTATTATATATTTTAATGAAATAATACTGCTTATTATAATAAATATAATAATTAATGTGTTTTTTATTTTATCATATTTTAGATATAAAATAATATTTCTAAAAACAATTAGTATTGATGCATATAATATAGTATAAGAAATAATAGCATCCTTTATAGTACTCTCAGATCTCAAAGCTTTTATAAAAATAAAAGAAATAATTATAAGTAATATAGACAGCAACGTTCTAATCAATACTATATTTGACAATATCTTATTTATTATTTTTTTATAAAAACGGATTGATAATATAATTATAGAAATTGAGAATATACCTGATATTACTAATAACATTAATATTTTCTGAGCTTCTTTAATATATCTTATGTTATATGTTAAAGCCGCTAGGATATTTCCACCTCCATATGTAAATATCCAAGCATTACATAACATATCTATACCTTTAGGTAATAACAATGATAATATCATTGGTGAAAAAGAAAATACTATATAATATATAGCATTATTAAAAAATATTTTAATATATTCATTAGCTTTAATTTTATTGTATGCTATTAATATTGCCAATACAGATAATGCAATAAAAAAAACAGAAATAGATGTTAATATATATAATACAATTTCTGGATTTATTCTATTAAGCCATATCGTTTCTATAATTTTTTTATTTACAAATAAATTATACACTATAATATTTATAAATATAAATATTATAGTAAATAGAGAAATAATATATGATGTTTTCTTAAAATTAATATTTATTAAATCCTTGTTATAAAATTTATTAATATTTAAAATAATATATATTATAAATATACAGATCATCCAACTTCCAAATTGAAGTTTTGATAATACAGCTCCACCTGCACATATTGAGGATAATATTATATATAGTATATGTTTTCTATCATAACAAGTATTAGTTTCTGAAGAGAGTATTGTAAAATATAATGATATTGATATTAATAATAATCCAATAGTATCGTATCTAATAATTATCATTTGATATATTATTGGAGATGCTATGAAACTACTCATACATGAAATTATGAATAAAGATAAATAATATATATATATAAATAATTTGTTATTAGTTATTTTTTCTATATTAAAAATTTTTATAAAGTTTATATACATTAATATCATAAATATTAATAATATTAAAATATTAATATTACGTACATATTCTATAATTTCAATTAAATATAAATATGGGTTTAAACTATTTTGAAAATTTGTAAGATCTACACTTGATATAATATTGAAAAAATATCCTATAGGTAAAAATATGTATTTATATAGTATTAATGGTATCATGTTTGGATATAATAAATGTCCAGGAGGAATTCCTAAATAAGATAATAAAATATCCCTTCCAAAGAACTCTGTAGAATCAATCCAATAATAATATGGTATAGATTTAGCTATACTTATATATGTTAATGATATAATTGGAAAAAGTAAGAACAATATATATATAATACAATTAGTTTTTTCATTATGTGTATTTTGATTTATTATTATATTATCATAAAATGATTTATTAAGATATATTCCAAAATAATTAATAATATCAATTATTTTATTGATACAAAAATCTATAACATTTTTTAATAAATATATTATAGATATAATTAATATGAATATAAATATATTGTTTGGATTTAATTTAAAAATAATATTACCAGTTAGTATTTTATCATTAATTTTTTTAGAAGAAGTAAATATTATAGTATTTCCTGATTTAAGATATAAATTATCTGATACTTGCTGTATATTCAAATATTTTACATTAATAGTTCCAACAGGATAATGAAGTCTTATTACTGGTTTGATAGATTTTTTAGCATCTTTAATATATAAAGTACTAGTATATTCTTTGTATTCATCAGTCATTTTATCTGTACTTGATACAACAATGTTTTGATTTATATCATCTAATTGATATTTTATATTTCCTGATACATCGCCTATTTTTTTTGCCTCTAATGTAAAAATATACTTTTCTCCAACAGAAGGCTCTATATCATATCCTAATATACTATAATAATTGTTATTGTTTGAAATTGTAACTGTTTTATCAGGATTATTATAAATTGATCCATTTTTGTTTTTATGATTTACTAATTTTAAATTTATATTATATCCATAATTTTTTATATACTCAGGTTTATTTTCAAATTTTAGTATATTGTTGTATTTATATATAGCATTTTCAGAAAATAAACCTTTACTTACTACTCTTGCTCTATAAATATATCCCGCTTCACTTTCAGCTACAAGCTCCAAATCTTCTAAACTGGCTTTATGGTTTAATTTTCCAAGTATAAATAATAATACTAATATAGCTAATATTGAAACAGAAGATATTTTTGATACTTTTATAATAATTTCTTTTTTTTCTTTAAAGATGTCAATAATAAGTTTATAATTAAACAATATATATGTTACAACAATAATAAATACTAACCAAATAGGTATTTTTAATTTTAATTTATAATTAATGCCCTGTATTTTATCATCATATTGAAGTTCTCTTGTTGAGATAAAATTACAGAAAGGACTGCTGCCTTTTTTATCAAATGTTATATTTTTGAATTCTATAAGGTTCTTACCTACATAAGCAAATTGAGGAATATCAAAGACTACACCATATATATCACTGTTTCTAAATATTTTACTATAATATTTTAACCTAAAATCATAATAATAGGCATTTTTTTTAGATAAATCTTTGTTTAATTGAAAGTTTGATAAATATCCCTCTCTATTAATTGAGGCAAATAAAGCTAGAATCAATATTACTATTACAAGTATAGTACTTGTAATTAATAAAATTTTATTTAATTTATTTTTCATAAATTGCTCCATAATATACATAGGTTGTATATATATTGATTAAAATATTTTTTGCAACAAAGATAAATTTGTTTAGTAAAGTGAAACTTGAGAAATGTTTGTTTGTTTGTTTGTTTGTTTGTTTGTTTGTTTGTTTGTTTGTTTGTTTGTTTGTTTGTTTGTTTGTTTGTTTCATAATATTATCCATAACTTGAAGCAATTATATCATAATGGTAAAAATAGTCAATGAATTAGAATAATATTTAATAATTATTTTATTATTTACAAATTTATAATATTTTTTATGGTTAAATTCTATATTTATTTTTAAAGTAAAAAATAAATTGATTTAAATGAAAAAAGGAAGTCTTAATTTAGGACTTCCTTTTATAAATAAAATAATTAACGCTTAGTATTTATTATAATTATTTTTTCTTACCTTGATTAGCTACTGCTTCCATAGCTTTTTTAACAGCTTCAGGGTCGCCTAAAAATAGTTTTCAATAATTTATATATTTTCAGAATAGGATGTATATTTAGCGTTAAATTTATCCATATCTACTTCTTTACAAATCTTTCCCGTAACCGCCGCAGTTATCATGCCGTCATTAACATTAAGCATAGTAAAACCCATATCCAAAATTGGGTCTATAGCGACAAGAACCGCAACCAATTCTACGGGAAAATTCAAAGCGGAAAGCGTAATTAAAGCCGCCGTCATAGCCCCTCCTGGAACTCCTGGCAATCCAAAACTTCCGATTAATATTATAATCATTAACCTTATTAAAAAAGACGGTTCAAAAATATTTATTCCCAAAGTAGGCGCTATCATAGCGACAACCATAGCGGGAAATATTCCCGTGCATCCGTTTTTACCTATATTAACGGCAAGCGAAGCGGATAAATTAGAAATTCCTTCTGAAATTCCCATTCCATTTATTAAAGTCGAAGTATTTAAAGGCAAAGTTCCCGCGCTCGTTCTTGAAGTAAAAGCGAAAGTAAGAACTGAAAACGCTTTTGAATAAAACTTTATAGGATTATAACCAAATATAATAAGCATAACGGCATAAACCAAAATCATAACTATTATAGCCACATAAGAAGCGATTAAAAATTGTCCTAATTGTGCAAAACTTTCAAAATTACTTGAAGCCATAAATCTCGTCATGAGAGCCAATACTCCGAAAGGACTTAATCCAACCACAAAAGATACTATTTGCATTATAACATCATGCAAAGTTTGTATCATTTTGAAAAAGAAATCGAAAATTTCAGGTTTTTTATTTTTCAAACCTAAAGCCGAAACTCCGATTAAAGCGGAAAAGAATACTACCGATAAAGTTGGCAAAACTCCAAATCCCGCTAAAGCAGAAAACGGATTTGTTGGAATAATCTCTAGTAATTGCTGCGGGGCGGATTTCCCAGAAAAAGTTTTAAGCCTGTCTTCATAATTAAAACCTTGAGAAGCGTCACTCATTAAAGATTGTAATTTTGAAGCGTCTAATCCAAAACCTTTTGAAACCAAAATTCCAACCAAAGCGGATATTGCGGTTGTTATCATTAATACCGCTATAATGCTGAAAGTCATTTTTTTCAAATTGCTTCCGCCTTTTATATTAATCAAAGCCATAGTTATAGAAACAAATATAAGAGGCATTACCAACATTTGCAAAAGCCTAACATATCCGTTGCCTACGATATTATACCAAATTATAGTTTTATTAATTATTTCTATATTTGATGCATATAAGGTTCTTAATAAAAAACCTAAAGCTAAACCCATAATTAACGCGCCTAATACTCTAAATGTAAAATCAATATGTTTCTTTTTCATTACATAAAGAACAGCCATTAATACTAAAAATATTATTATATTAACTAAAACATATAAACTCAAGTTAAAAACTCCTTTATTAAAAAATATTTTAATTTAATTTTATTTATTTCTTTTTTCCTTGATTTGCCACAGCTTCCATAGCTTTTTTAACCGCTTCAGGGTCGCCTAAATATTGTTTATTAACTGCTTTGAAATTATCATCAAGTTCATAAACTAAAGGCATTCCTGTAGGTATATTAAGTTCTGTAATATCTTCATCAGAGATATTGTCTAAGTATTTTACTAATGCTCTTAAGCTGTTACCATGAGCAGCAATGATAATTTTTTTGCCGGCTTTAATATCTGGAAGTATAACATTTTCCCAGAAAGGAACTACTCTTGCAACTGTATCTTTTAAACATTCAGTTAAAGGAAGTTCTTTTTCAGATAAGCCTTTATAACGTGGATCATTACCAGGATATCTTTCATCAGATTTTTCTAATGCTGGAGGTGGAGTATCATAACTTCTTCTCCAGATTTTAACTTGATCTTCACCATATTTTTCAGCTGTTTGTGATTTGTTTAAGCCCTGTAAAGCACCATAATGTCTTTCATTTAATTGCCAGCATTTTTCTACAGGTATCCATAAAAGTCCCATTTCTTCTAATACTAAATTCAAAGTTTTGATGGCACGAGTAAGAGTAGAAGTATATGCTTTATCAAAAGTAAAGCCTGCTTTTTTTAATTCATTACCGCCTGCTTTAGCTTCTTCTATACCTTTTTCTGATAAAGTAACATCTGCCCAGCCTGTAAATAAGTTTTCTTTATTCCAAACACTCTCACCATGACGTATTAAAACAACTTTTGTCATTTTTAAAACTCCTTCTAATAAGATTAAGTACTATTATATACTAAAATCGCAAAAAAGTTAAACAAAAAATATATTGTTTTATTGTTTTGTTGTTATAAATATAAAATTTAATAATGATTAATTTTAACGCACGGTTAATGCACTTTTATTTATAGTAAAAATTGTATTATTATTTTATTTATATTTTAGAACTTGTTTAACGTGCGGTCTATGCATTATAAATTTAAAAAAATCTTGGGTGGGCGTTATCATTTCTTTTTAAACAATAAAGAAATTAAAAATAGAAATAAGAGAATACCTCAATATAATATAAAGGGCGGGAATTAGGATAAAGCAAAATATATTTTGACATTTATAAATTATTTCATTATAATAATATTATGAGTGAAAGAAAAAATATTAATGTACTGAATGATTATTTTGTGAGATATTTATTCTCATCATCAGATAGCAATCCTATATTGCTTGATTTTATAAATTCTATAATGCTTGACTCTAATATGAAAACTTTTAGATCAGCGGAAATACTTACACCATTCAATTATAAAGAAAATTATGAAGATAAAGAAACAATAGCAGATGTAAAATGTATTACACAAAACGGAAGTGTAGTTATTATAGAGATACAATTACAAGGTAATTCAAGATTTCCAGAACGTATACTATATTATTGGGCATCTAATTACAGTAAATTATTAAAGCATGGAGAAAAGTATGATGCTTTAACTCCGGTTATAAGTATAAATCTTCTTAATTTCAATTTAGATGATAATGACTCTATACATTCATGCTATATGATTTATGATACTAACAATAAAAGATTATTAACAGATCATTTACAAATACATATACTAGAATTAAAGAAGTTTAAATATGATTTGTTAAAACCAGATTTAAACTGTTGGCTAAAATTTTTCACTATGAAAGAAAAAGATAATAAGGAGGAGATTATGTCTGATATAGTAAAGGAAAAGCCTATAATGGAAGAAGTACAAAGAAGATATAATAACTTTATTAAAAATAGATTGATGATGAATGAATACGATAAAAGACAGGCATATTTATATGGTAATCAAATAATGCTTGAAGAAGAAAGAAGATTAGGAATTGAAGAAGGTTTAAAAAAAGGCATAGAGAAAGGTATAGAACAAGGTATAGAACAAGGCGAAAAAAATAAAGCAATATCTATGGCAAAAGATATGAGAGCTAGAGGTATGGACTTAAGCCTTATTAGTGAATTAACAGGCTTAAGTATACAAGAAATAGAAAAGCTATAACCAAATAAATAAAAAGGTTATGAGTTTCTGACATTTGATAGAATGTAAGGAGTTTATTAGCGAACAAGTTTTTTATAAAGGATATAATAAATAAAAAAATTAGTCTTTTAATTTTAATTACATTTGCCCGCCCTTTAAACTTCATTACTTTATTTAGAAATGATAATTATAATTTCTTTATTGTGTATTTAGAAAAAGCAAGCCCGCCCAAGTTTTTATTAACTTTAGAACTTGTTCAACGCACGGTATATGAAATTTATTTACTAATACATTTATGTTTTTAATGCACTTTTCTTATAAATCCTATTCTGCGTGCGGTAAGATTCAAAATTACATTCTTGAAAAAAGATGAAAATAAAATATACTTATTAGAATGTTTTTTATATTTGAGAGATTTTTATGAATAATACAGTTACTTCTAATCCATTATATTATGAAAAAATATATAAATTACTTTTTAGATATGCCACACCAAGTATAATATCGCTTCTTGTTGGATCTTTATATAATATAGTAGATCAAATTTTCATAGGTCAGGGAGTTGGTATTAATGGCAATGCTGCCACAAATGTTGCTTTTCCGCTTTCTATAATTTGTATGTCTATATCTTTGTTTCTTGGACTTGGAGGAGCTTCATCATATAGTATATTATTGGGGCAGGGTAATAATAAAAAAGCTGCTAAGATGATAGGAAATGCTATAGTACTTGCAGTTATATTTGGATTTATATTCACTGTTGTAGTTAAACTATTTAATAAAAATTTTATGGTAATGTTTGGTTCTACTAATAAAGTTTTAGGATATGCAGTAGAATACACCAATATAACAGCATTTGGATTTATACCATTTATATTTTCTACAGTTATGAGTCATATAATAAGAGCTGACGGAAGCCCCAAATATTCTATGATGTCAGTATTAAGCGGTGCTATTGTTAATACTATTTTGGATCCTATATTGATATTTAAATTTAATATGGGAATGTCAGGTGCGGCACTTGCCACTATAATAGGTCAATTTATTTCATTTATTATGGTTGTAAGATATTTATTCAAATTTAAGAATGTAACTTTTGAGAGAGATAGTTTTGCAGTTGAACCAAAGAATGTGTTTAAAATATTGTCGTTAGGAGCTTCAGGCGGATTCAATCAATTTGCTATGATGGCAGTACAAATAACTATGAATAATGTATTAAGCCACTATGGAACTAATTCTATTTACGGCGGTAATATACCTCTTGCAGTTGCTGGTATCATATCAAAAATTAATATGCTTGTTATGGCATTTATAATAGGTACATCTCAAGGCAGTCAGCCTATAATAGGTTTTAATTATGGGGCAAAGAATTATGATAGAGTAATAGGAGCTTATAGACTTACAATAATAATTACTACAATTATGGCTGCAGTTGCATTTTCATTATTCCAATTATTCCCAAGACAGATTGTAGCAATATTCGGAGATGGAAGTGAATTATATTTCCGATTTGCTGAGGAGTATATGAGAATATATATGGCACTTATGATAGTTAATGGTATACAGCCAGTAACAGGAACATTTTTTACTTCTTTAGGAAAGGCTTTCAAAGGTGCTTTTATAGCTATGACTAGACAAATAATATTTTTACTTCCGCTTATTATAATTCTTCCTAGTATATTAGGTATAGATGGAGTAATGTATGCTGGACCTGTTGCAGACGGTGCGGCTTTGATAGTTACAATTATAATGGTTAGCAGAGAAATAAAGAATATAAAAAGATTAAAAGAGAATAATCAATAAAAAGTTATTTATAATATTGATTATTAATTATAAATAAAAAAGCATAAGAGAATTATCTCTTATGCTTCATTATTTTTAAATATTTTTTATGAAATATTATTTACTATATTATTTCCAAGTAGGAAGGTAAGAACCTTTAAAGTTTTCATTATAAACTTTTTCTACTATTTCAGATTGATAAGTTTCTACAACTTTTTTGTATAATTCATTATCTTTATCTTTAGTTCTAGCAGCTATTAAATTAACAAAAGATTTTCCGCTATAAATAGAAGGGTCATCTTTGAATATATAATCAGAACCAGGATTCAAACCGAAGTCTATAGCATAGTTACCATTGATAACAGCACAAGCAACATCTGGAAGTATTCCATAAATAGCACCAGCATCCATTTCTACTATTTCAAGATTAAGAGGATTTTCTATTATATCGCTAACGCTAGGAGTATCACCTGCTTCTGGTTTAACTTTAATAAGTCCAGCAGCTTGAAGTACTTTTAAAGCTCTTCCGCCATTAGATGGGTCATTAGGTATAGCAATTTTATCTCCGTTTTTTACTTGTTTAACATCTGTTATGTTAGTTGAATAAATATTCATAGCAGATATATAAGTATCAGCAATAGCAGTTAATTTATAATTTTTGTTTGATACTTCATCATTAAAGTATGCATAATGCTGAAAAGCGTTCAAGTCTATTTCACCATCATTCAATGCCTGATTAGGAATAGTGTAATCAGAGAAAGATACTAATTCCACAGTAATTCCTTCACCAGCTAACTTTTCTACTATTGGATTCCAAATTTGGTAATCAGATTCTCCTGCGAAACCAACTTTAACTATTTTCTTATCGCTGGAAGATTTCTCACCGCATGATAATATTGAAAATGCAAAAACAATAGACAATATTAATAATAAAATTCTTTTCATTTTTTCTCCTTTTAAGAATAAATTTTGTTTATTATAAATTATAATGGATAATTATTCAAAATTTTATTTATATTTTTTATTATTTATTCTTCTTCCCAAGCTGGAATATATGCTCCGCTGAATTTTTCTTTATATATTTGCTTCATATCATCAGATTGATATGCCTCTATAATTTTTTTATAAGTTTCATTATTTTTATCTTTAGTTCTAGCAGCTATTAAATTGATAAAAGAATCACCTTCATAAATGGAAGAATCATCTTGAAATATATAATCAACACCGGGATTAAAACCTAAATCTACAGCATAATTAGCATTTATAACAGCACATGCAACACATTTATTACAGTATACATATCTATAGATTTTATTTCTATTATTTCTATATTAAGTTTATTTTCTATAATATCATTTGTTTTTGGAAAATCTCCGGCTTCATCTTTAATTTTTATAATACCAGCTGCTTCTAATACTTTTAAAGCCCTTCCTGTGTTGGAAGGATCTTGCGGTATCATAACTTTATCACCCATTTTAATTTGATTAATATTAGTTATGAATTTTGAATAAATATTCATAGCAGATATATAAGTATCAGCTATTGGTACTATTTTATATCCATATTTTGCTACTTCATCATTAAGATATGCATGATGTTGGAAGGCATTCAAATCTACATCTCCATCATTTTAATGCTCTGTTTGGTATGTTATAATCATAAAAATCTATTAATTCTATTTGTATACCTTCTTTTTCTAATTTTTCTATAATGGGCTGCCATATTAAATTATCAGACATTCCTACATGTGCTATTTTTATCACCTTATTATTATCTTTTTCTGAACAAGATATAAATAGTAATGCAGTAATAGTTAGTAATAATAAAGTTTTAAAAATATATTTACGCATAGAATATCCTTAGCAATTAATTAATTATAGTAATACCTTTTATTCTTCCTGATTCAATAAGTTTAGTAACTCTTTCTTTATAGAATTTTGCTATAGTTTTATAAATGTTATTATCTGCTTCTTTAAGTCTGCAAACTATTAGGTTTACATACATATCTGAAGAATATTTACCAGGATCATCATAATATAGAACATTTTTATCTTGAAAATCAAAATTATAATTATAATTTATTATTATGGCATCTACTTCTGATATTATTGAATGCATATTACTTGCTTTTTTAGGTATGAAATTTATATTCAAAGCATTTTCTCTTATATCATTTAATGAATAATTATAATTTGTATCATTATTTTTTTTCAATTTGATAAAACCAATAGACTCTAATATTTTTAAAGCCCTTGATAAATTAACTTCATCTTGAGGTATTGCGATTTTAGCATTTCTAGGCATTTGACTTATATTAGTTAAATTTTCAGAATACATATTCATATCAGCTATGAAAGTTTTTTCTACTACGCTTAAATAATAATCGTTTTTATTAGTTTCATTAACAAAATATGCATAATGCTGAAAATGATTTAAATCTATATATCCGCTATTTAAAGATTTGTTTAAAGCCGTATAATCAGAAAAAGGAACCAAATCTAATTGAATATTTTCTTCTTGCAATTTACCTATAAGGGATTCCCATATAGCAACATCAAATTCCCCAATATATCCGATTTTTACTATATGTTTTTCTTTATCATTATTTTGATTGTTGCATGAAATGCAAATTAATATAAATAATAATAATATTTTTTTAATCATTTATGTTTCCTTAAAATTATATTAGTCTACCACTATTAATCCTTCAATCTTTCCTGCTTTTATAAACTCTTTTAATTTATTTTTATAGTTTTTTGCTATTCTTTTATAAATATCCAAATTATCATCTTTACTTCTGGTAACTATTAAATTAACATACATATCTGATGAATATTTACTGGGATCATCATGATATATAATATTGCAGTCCTTTAAATCGGAAGCAAAATTATAATTAATAATAGCAGCAGTAAATTTATACATCATATAACGTATTTGTTCTACCTTTGTAGGTATTATTTCCAAATTTAATTTATTTTCTTCTATGTCATTTAATGTATAATTGTAATTAATATCTCCATTACTTGCCAGTTTTATTAAATTAATAGAGGCCAATATTTTTAAAGCCCTTGATAAATTTATATTATCATCAGGTATAGCTATTTTAGCTTTTGTCGGCATTTGATTTATATTTGTTAATTTTTGCGAATATATATCCATAGAAGCTATATATGTTTTATCAATGATAGTAAAGTCATAATTATTTTTATTGGTTTCATTAACAAAGTATAGGTAATGCTGGAATGTATTTAAATCTATATCTCCTCTCTCTAATGCTTCATTTAACATAGAATAATCAGAAAAAGGATCAAGATTTAAAATGATATTTTCATTTCTAAATTCAGTATACATAGATTCCCATACATTCACATCAAATTCACCTATATAACCTATTTCTATAACTTTGTTGGTATTTTTATTATTAGTACTGCATGATAATAATAAAATTAATAATATCATCAATATATTTTTCATTTGTAATTTTTTTTATTGTTATTTTTTATTATTAATCAACAGCAATAAGTCCTTGTAATTTATTTGCTTCTATCTTCGCCTTTATTTTTTGTTTATAACTAGCAGCTATAAATATATATAAATTGCAAAGTTTATCTTTTTCTCTGCATACTATTAAATTTTCATATTTATGATGAGGATATATAGTTACATCATCATAATATAATGTATTAACATTTTGATAATCAGATATAAAACCATAGTTAATTATAGCGGCATCAACTTTATCAAGGCTGTAATATACTTCACCAGCATCCATAGGTATTATTTCTAACTGCAAATTATTTTCTATTAAATTATATCCAGAATAAAAATTATTATCATTGTCTTGTAATGTTATTAGTTTAGCTTTTTCTAATATAAATAAAGCCCTAGACAAATTTATTTTATCACTAGGTATAGCAATTTTAGAATTTGTAGTTATTTGATTTAAATTTGTTAGATGCTTTGAATATATATTCATAGGTGCTATAAAAGTTGTTTCCAAAATTGCCAGTTTATAATTATTATTATTTGTATCATTAACAAAATAGCTATAATTTTGAAAAGTATTTAAATCTATATCCCCGCTGTTTAAAGCTGCATTTAAAAGCTCATAACTATCAAAATATACAATGTCTAATTTATATTTATCTCTTATTAATTCCTTATCTATTTGCTCCCATATATCATAGTCAAATTCACCGATATGACCAATTCTTACAACGTTATTAGCATTATTACATGAATATAGGAGATGTACAATTAAGAAAAATATTATATAATATTTCATAATCCAGCCCCTATATTATATTACCAAACTGCTATATAAGCTCCTTTAAAATCTTTGCGGTAAATTTCTTTAACTTCTTCAGATTGATAAGCTTTTACTATTGTTTTGTAAATTTCGTTATCTTTATCTTCAGTTCTAGCTGCTATGATATTTATATAATTTTTATCATTATAGTTTGTAGGATTGTCTTTATATATAGAATCTTGATCAGGATTAAGCCCAAAATTCAAAGCAAAATTACAATTGATAACAGCACAAGCAACATCAGGCAAAATACTATATATACTTCCAGCATCCATTTCTATTATATCTAAATTAAGTTTATTTTCTTTTATATCTTTAAGTTCAGGATTTGCTATAGATTTATCTTTTAATGTTATAAGTCCGGCAGCTTCCAAAACTTTTAGGGCTCTGCCTCCATTAGAAGGATCATTAGGAATTGCTATTTTATCTCCTTCTTTTATTTCGCTGATGTCTTTTATATTATCTGAATATATATTCATTGCGGCAAGACAAGTATCAGCTATGGCAGTTAATTTATATCCTTTAGTTTCTACTTCATTATTAAAGAAGGCATAATGCTGGAAATTGTTTAAATCTATATCTCCATCATTCAAAGCCTGATTAGGAAGTAAATAATCTCCGAAAGATATAAGTTCTATTTCTATATTATTAGTAGAAACTTGCCTTTTAACTTCTTCCCAAATAACACGGTCAGATTCCCCAATATAACCAACCTTAACTTTATTGATATTTTTATTTCCGCCTGAACAAGCTGCTAAAAATATCATACTAAACATCATACTAATAAACAAAATAATTTTTCTCATACAAAAATCCCCCAAATATTCTAATTAGTTTTTTTATTTTTTTTGATTACATCTTTAAGGCTAATTGATAATTATCTTTCATAACCTTACAAGATTCATCAAATAATTTTTTTTCATCACTGTTCATATTAAGTTCAATTATTTCTTCAACTCCATTTCTTCCAAGTACAGCTGGTACAGATGCATAAACATCAGTTTGACCATATTCTCCATTTAAATATACTGATACAGGAAGTACTCTATGCTCATCGCAAAGTATAACTTCAGCAACTTCTGCCAAAGAAGCACCTATTCCAAATTCTGTAGAACCTTTTCCGCCTAATACGTCCCAACCGCCTCTTTTACCTTTAGTAGCTAATTCATTTAAATCTAGCTTTGAATATTTTTCTTTTTCTTTCATTAGTTCAAATAAAGGTTTTCCAGCTATAGTAACTGTTGACCAAGGAACCATTTGACTTTCACCATGTTCGCCCAAAGCATAAGCATATATTGATTTTTGATCTACATTTATAGCTTCAGATATTGCTCTTCTTAATCTTGCAGAGTCTAATGTTGTACTTGTAGAAATTATTCTTTTTGGATCATAATTTAGCTTGTTTTGTAAATAATGAGTGATAACATCAGCAGGATTTGATATATTGATTATTATTCCGCTGAATTTTGTATTTTTTACTTTGCCAACTATATCTTTCATAACTTCTATTGTGGCACCTAAAGTATCCATTCTAGTTTGATTCATATTAGGTAAAGGGCCGGCACATACAACCATTATATCAGCATCATCTATATCATTATAATTCCCTGCTTTTACTTCAACTCTATGAGGCAGATAAACAGTAGCATCAAATATATCCAATGCTTGTGAAAATGCCTTTTTTTCATCTATATCAATATAAATAATTTCTTCAACTAATCCTTTAGAAGCTAATGCATATCCGGCATGAGAGCCTACATGTCCAGCTCCTATTAAAACAGCTTTTCTTCTTTTTATATTATTCATAAATCAAATCTCCTATTATTAATAAATTATTAGTGTGTAGCTTTCTTTACCACAAAATTACCAAGTGCCTGTATTAATCCGACTAATATAACAAGCAGTATTACAGAAACATATATTATATCAAGTTTATTTCTATAATATCCGGATTGTATAGCATAAGTACCAAGTCCGCCTGCACCTACAGCACCAGCCATAGCAGTTAATCCTATTAAGCTAATAGCAGTTATAGTAGTACCTCTTGCAATAGGGGCAATACTTTCCTTTAAATATACTCTAAAAATTATAGCTACAGGAGAAGAACCCATAGATTGAGCTGCTTCAACTAATCCGGGATTAACTTCTGATAAAGCACTTTCTATTTGTCTTGCAAAAAATGGAACAGTACCGAATATTAATGGTATAATAGCACCTTTTACACCTATAGCAGTACCCATTATAAATCTAGTTAAAGGCACAAGCATTGCAAGAAGTATTATAAATGGTATTGCTCTGAAAAAGTTTATAACTTTGCTTAAAATTTCATATACTAATATATTTTCCATTATTCCGAATTTTTTTGTAACTATAAGAAGTATTCCTAAGAAACCGCCTATAAAAAATGATATTATTCCGGAATAGAATAACATAACAAAAGTTTGCCATATACTTTGATATAGTCTAGGTAAATCAGCCATTACATTAGGCATTAAATTATTCATCATATCTAGCATCAGTTATAACCTCCACATCAACATGCTGTTCTTTAAGAAATTCTATAGACTTTGTTATTCCTCCCTTTTCTTTTTCATGAAGTATAACAACAAGTCCTCCTAAAAGACTTTCATCTATAAGTTCAACGTTTCCAAATATAATATTAACATCAACATTATATTTTCTTGAAATATGAGACATTAAAGCCTCTCCAACACTATCTTTTTTATATTTTAATCTTACTATACATTCGCCGGCTTTTAATTTTGTTATATTATGACCTTCCTCAACAAGCGAATAAATTTTTGATATATTTGAAGTGGTATCTATAAAGTCCTGAGTAATTTTATTTTGAGGATGTGAGAATACCTCAAATATATTTCCTTCCTCTACCAAATTACCATGATTCATAACGGCAACTCTATGGCATAATTCTTTAACTACATTCATTTCATGAGTTATTACCACTATTGTAATGCCTAATTGTTCATTCAATTTTTTTAGCAGTTTTAATATAGAAGAAGTTGTTTGAGGGTCTAATGCACTTGTAGCTTCATCGCATAAAAGTATTTGCGGATCATTAGCCAAAGCTCTGGCAATAGCAACTCTTTGTTTTTGTCCGCCGCTCAATTGAGAAGGGTATACATAGGCTTTTTCTTTTATATCTACAAGTTCAAGAAGCGACATAACTTTTCTTTCTACTTCTTCTTTTGATAATCCTCTGTATCTTAAAGGGTATGCAACATTTTTAAATACAGTTCTTGATCCGAAAAGATTGAATTGCTGGAATATCATACCTATTTTTTTTCTTGTATGTCTAAGCTCTCTAGGTTTTAAAGCTGTAAGTTCAACACCATCTAAATATACTTTTCCTGAAGTTGGTCTTTCTAATAAGTTTATACATCTTACCAATGTAGATTTACCTGCACCGGAAAAACCTATTATTCCGTATATTTGTCCTTTCTCTATTTTTAGAGATACATTATTAACAGCATTAAGCTGCTTATTTTTAGCGGTTTTAAATACCTTGCTAACATTTTCTAAAACGATCATATATATCCTGTGATTTTATAGTGGATTATATTATATATTAAAAAAATTAATATAAAAGACTTAGATATTATATATTTTAAAAAGTATCTGTCAATAGTAATTATGTAATTTGATTTAATAAGAATTGTTAGAATTGTATAATATTATTTTATTTCTAATCCATTCAAATATTTAAAAGCATAAGGAAAATCTGAGTATTTTGATGACTGTATATTTGAATAGTTATCTATTGATGAAGGTTCTTTTTGATTATGTTCTTTTAAGTATTTATTTACAGCATTATCATGATTATTTTGAAATATTTTATCCCAATGTTCTTTTACATCTCTTCTAATTTGTTCTTTATTAGTTTTTTGATTATAGTAATATTCAAGCCAGCTTTCCAATGCCTGATAATTGAGTATAAATAAAGTTTTATCCTTGAATTTGTTTTGGAATCTAAATCTTAAGTCATTAATATTTTTTGGGTCTGTTTTATCGCAATCCGTTATAATGACTATTATTTTTCCTAATCCATATTCATTACTTGTTATTCTTTTTTCAATAGAATCTATTATATCCCCAATTAAAGCGTCTTTATTCTTGTTTTTTATATTAGGGTTTATTTGAGTTATAAATTCTTTTTTTGGAGAGAACTCTATTTTATCTTTTAAAATTTCATTAACGTATCTATTAAAATAAATTAATTCAGTATCGCCAGTAGAAAAGCAGTACAAATAATATTTTTTATTTAATTGTCTTCTTTTTCTCATTTTTATTCCTTATTATCTTCAATAAAAAATCTTGAAGGAATTTCAAATAATCGAGAATTGTATTTAGCTTTTAAACTATTCCTTTTATATTCTTTTTCTAAATCTTCTTTTTTTAAATCTTCAAAGTCAGCAGCACAGTATAATTCGCTTTTATTATCTTCTTTGTTTAGAAACCAATAATGATTTAACAATGTATTTTTTAGGCACATCAAATTTGTGTCATGGGTAGATAATATTAATTGAGCTGTAGGATTATCCAAATCTTCAAACATATTTTTTTGAAATAAACTAATAACAAGTTCTAAAAGTTCAGACTGCACACCTTGAAATTCGTCAATTATTGATAATTTACCGCTTTTTACACATCCTAATATATCAAATAGATTATTAGCATAATTTTTTGTTCCATAAGATTCTATCTTTCTAAATTCATCTTCATAATTACTATGGATTGAAATAAGCTTTTTTTTACTAGTTTTATTAATAAGATTTTCTACAATATTAGTAGTTTCTATATAATTTCTATTTTCAATTATTTTTATATTGTCTATTCCAACATCAGCAAGTGAAATAAGTTTTTTATATATATTCCAAGATTTTGATTTATCTAAAGCATAATAAACTTTATCAAGTTGAAAAAATAAACTTTCAGTATAATTTTCATTTGCATTTAGTAATGGAAATATGAAATTAGTTATAAATGCCATTCTGTAATTTTCTATTATTGATTTATAACTATTGACACTATTTAGATATGTTATAACTGTGATATTGTTTGGTATGCCTTCTTTATTTTTCAAAAGATTTATACCATTAATAATAGAATTTTCTTCTCTTTCAAAAATTATATTATTATTTTCTTTTAATAATTCATATTTTATGTCAATGTTATGTACTATTTCATAATGATATAAATTATTTTTATAGTAAAATTCCAGAAAAAATTTTATATCTTCATCTTTTCCATAAACCATATTTTTTATAAATAATTTTTTATAATGCTGATTAATATCATCATCTTGATAAGAATTTATATGAAATAAATATTTAATGGCATCAAGTAAATTAGACTTACCGCTTCCATTATGTCCGTATAGTATGCATAGTTTTGATATATAATCATCATTTATTTTATATATGAATGGATTATTTTCAATTTCTTCTCTGTTGCTGTCATTTACTTCTACACGCATATCAAGAGTAACTTCATCATAAAATGATTTATAGTTTTTAGCACTGAAACTTACAAGCATTTATTTTCTCGCTTTAATTTTTATATTTAAAAATATTTTCTTTTAATAAATTTTAGCATATATATAAATTAAATCTAGTATTTTTTATTATCAATTTTTTTAAAGCTTATTAATATTCCACTGAAGTTAAATATATTTAATAAAAATAAATTGATCTTTTGCAACTTTTTCAGCAGGAAAAGTTGATAAATGAATTAAAAAAATTAAAAAGAATTAGGGGAGGGTGGGCGGGGTGATTAGATTAAAAAATAAAAAAGGCCTGCCATTATAAATAACAGCAAGCTCAGTAAAAAAATATATATAACTTTTTAATTGGCAGTATTTTTTACGCCTGAAAGAGATTCCTCTATAGTTGTTTCTGTGTCTGCACTTTCTTCTCCTACTATAGATTTAGCAAGATTCTTTATTTTATCGCTTGCAGCAGATGATGATAAAGTCTTTATAGCTTCATACATATCTCCTGTTGGGGCAGACTCTTTATATAAATTAAGTATTTCCATAGTGATAGCTTCTGAATTATCATTTTTTAATCTGTATAATAATAATTTTTCTATCTCTGGTTCTGATTTATAACTATCTAATGCCTTAATAGCATAAACACGAACTGAATCACTGTCATTCTTAGCAGCTTCAATTATATCTTTCTTTACATCTCCATAAGCACTGTACTCTGGAAGTATATAAATAACTCTAGCTGTGATTTCCGGTAAATCTTCAGCTAAAAGTTTTTGTAATATTTCATAATTTTCAGCACTAGGATAAGCACCTAAAGCTACTACAGCCATATAACGTACTAAAGCAGGTTCCCCAGTATTCTGTGAAGCATTTTGGCAAATTTCTTCACCTTTTGGATTTTTTGTTTCACTGAAGTATCTTAATATTTCAACTTTTGTAGTAGAGCTTACCACATTGTTTGTATATTTTTCTAATAGGAAATCAGCTGCATTTTCTGATTTCATAGCACCCAAAGCATTTATCATACTATCAAGAACTAATCCGGATGCATTTGTAATTTCTGCCATTATATCAGTTTCGAATTTAGGATCCGGATAAATAGAACATAAATAATAAGCTTCTTTACGTACATTATCATTTTCATCTTTAATAGCGTATTCTATAACACTTTTAGCATTATCATTTTTAATTTGTTTGAAGAAATTGATAATTTCTGTTTTTACTCTATTATTCATTTCTTCAGGATAATGGCTTGCAAGCATAGCTATATCAGCTTCACTTTTTGTTCTTCTAATCTTTCCAATAGTAGCTATTTTTTGAGTTGGAGTTCCGTATTCAAAAGCCTTTTCATAATCTGAATTAACTAAACCCGCTGTGGCAGCAGAAGCATTAGTATCAGCAGCAGCTGTTGCTGTTTCATTAGTTGCTGTTTGAGAAAAAGCCTCAAAAGTAATTAAAAATAAAAGACTTAATATAATATTTTTCATAAATAAAAATTTTCCTTAAAAGTTTATATAAATAAAAACCCCTTTATTTCCAAAGGGGTTTTGTTTTCTGTTTTTTAGAAATAAAATTAATTTCCCTGATATGTACTTTCTTGTCTAACATCTAATTGAGAAATATATGTGTTATATTTTGTCATATCTTCATCATTTTCTATTATGACAAACTCGTATCTTCTTAGAGCATCTTGAGTAGAGTATTCAGGTAAAGCTTCACCAAGAGGGCTTTCTATAACTCTTTCAGTAGCTATACCTTTAGATAAAAGATATGCTTTACCGTTTCTAGCTCTAATAACAGATAAGTTGTAATTGTATGGATAAGCTCTTCCTTTGTTACTTGTATGAGCTTCTAAAACAATACTTGCATTAGGATTTTTATCCAAAAACTCTATCACCTGAGCAAATGACATATCAGCAGTTGCAGGCATATTTGTTTCTACAAATTTGAATACAATTTTCGGATTAGTTTCTAATATTCTACCTCTGTCAGTTTCTCTAATAGAACAATCAGCAGGTAAATAAAGTTCTTGTACTGTTTCTTCTTCTTGAGCAACAGGCTCATCTGCTATAACAACATCTTCCGGAGTAGTACTTTCAGGTGTACTCTTACATGCTATGACAAAGATCACTAAACTAAAAATAAATAAAATTTTCTTCATTATTTTGCAAAATCCTCGACATTATTTTGTTTCTTTGTTAATGTCGACAGTTTTAGCAAAATCGTTATATTTTTTCAAATCATTTTCAGTCATTATGATAATGAATTCGCTTCTTCTATTTTCTTTTAGAGTAGGGTATTCTGGTAAAGCCTCTCCAAAAGCACTTTTTAATAATTTACTGTTTTCAGCACCTAGTTTTATTATGTAATTAAAACTTGTATCAGATCTTCTTTTTGACAATTGATAATTATAAGGTGCAGGGCCTTCTTTACTAGAATTTCCTTCAACCATTATTCTAATATCAGGATTATTTTTTAATATTTGATAGACTAAATTATAAGCTTCTTTATAGCTGCCTATTTCTATTGTGTTGTCAAAACCGAATTTTACCTCATAATTTCCGCTACCTTTACCCACATCTGTTTTGGATTTAGGATCATGAAGTACTAATACTTTACCTCTTGGAGTTTCTCTAACTGTGGCACCATCTGGTAAATTTAATCCTTTAGAATTTTGATTATTAGCTTCAGTTGTTTTAAAACCGCTGCTGTTTTCTGGGCCAGTGGCTACAGGAGCACTTTTACATGCCACTATAGATATAAAACTTAAAGACATAATTAAAATTATTTTTTTCATGATTACTTTTCCTTGAATCCTTATTATTTGTTGTTGCTATGTTAAATTTATTAACATAACATGTTTATAACAAATTCATAATAAAATTCGTAAAATATAATTATCCTATTGTAAATATTAATACTGCATTTTTACAAATTATATATTACTTATTTAGTATATATTGTGATATTTGTAATAAAAAATTAATAATTTTAATTAAAAATCTTTATTTATCTTATAGTTTGAAGAAACTTATAGTATTTTCAAGCAGTTTTATTTTTTCTAAAACTTCATTTGAAGTTCTATTGGAATCTTCTACTAAAACAGCATTTTGATTGGTAGCATCATCTATTTTAGCTATTGCAATATTAACCTGATCAACACCAGATTGCTGTTCCATAGCAGTTTCACGTATTTCCTGCATTATTTTTGAAGTTTCATCTATTTTTTCTTTTAATTCATTAAATATATTTTGAGATTCTGAGGCACTGTTTGTGGCTTTTACTATACTTTCATAAGTATTATTAACAAGTTCTGTAATATCTTTTATTGATGATTGAGTATTTTGTGCTAGATTTCTTACCTCGCTCGCTACAACTGCAAAACCTCTTCCTTGATCTCCAGCTCTTGCTGCTTCTACTGAGGCATTCAAAGCTAATATATTTGTTTGGAAAGCTATATCTTCTATGATTTTTGTTATATTTTTTATTTTTTCACTGGCTTCATTAACTTCACCTATATTATTTGTAGTTTCTAATACTATATTTCCTGCCTTTTCTATTGATTCTTTTGATTCCAACATCATATTATTTCCTACAATAGCATTATCAGTCGATGATTTTATTGTAGAGGCCATCTCTTCCATAGAGCTTGCTGTTTCCTGCAAACTTGATGCTTGTTCTTCTGTTCTTCTTGATAGATTATTATTTCCGTTTACTAAATTTTCTGTTAATTCTTTTATATCTTCAAGTTCATCTTTTACTTTTGTTATTATCTCTGTAAGTTTTTCTCTCATAGCGTCAAATGAATTCGATAACATTCCAAGTTCATCATTTGAAAGTTTTATTTTAGATCCATTGTATGATAAGATACCATTTTCTATATCCTTAGCTTCTACAGATATATGAGTTAATCTTTTCATTACACTTTTTATAAAGAAATATACATAAATTGAAATTAATAATGTAGATATAGTACCTATTATAAATATAACAATACCCAAAAGTCTGCTTCTAGTATATATTTGACTTTCAACCATACTTATGATTAATAGCCAAGGAGAAGATTGCAGTTTTGTAAATATAGATACTCTTTTCTGAGAACCTGTATCTGATCCGGAAATATAATGGTCTATACCGCTTCCTTGTTGGAAATTATTTTTATAGTTGTCGCTTGTAGTCATTCCAAGTCTGTCTATATCACTATGAATCATAATAGTTAAATTTTTATCTATAGCAAATATATTTATATCTTTTGATAATTCTATATTGCTGAAATATAATGTATTAACTTTTGTCCAGTCATACATTACATATAAATATCCTAATAAATTACCATTAGAATCTTTTATGCCAGTGCATGCAAATATAGCCCATACACCTTTAGCTATTGATTTAGTTATTTTCTCAGAGAAAGTAACTTTATTATTATCATTTTTCATTTTTTGTGCTGCTTCTGGGTGAATTGCTAATATATCTTTTCCTACCAAATTATCATTAAGGCTTGAATCTATTATACATATTCCTCTGGTATCGCATATTCCCATATTGATTATATAATCATTATTATTAACATATTTAGATATAGAGTTATATGCTCTGTCTAAATTTTCTTCTGTTCTATTTTGTATTAAGCTATAAACATCCGGATGCAAACTATAAGTATCTATAAGCATTTTTTGGTCATCAATCCAAGTATCAAATAATGATGTATAGCTTGAAAGCATATTGTCAAAGCCTTCAAATCTAGTATCAATTAATGCATCGCTTGCAATTTTTATTGATATTATTAAAAGTATGGCTACCATTATAATTATAGATAAGTTTATCATGGCAGTAATTTTAAAACTTAAACTATTGTGCATTTTCATAATTTATCCCTAACAATGTATATATTACAATTATAGCTAAAAATTGATTATTGTAAATATTTTTTAATGATTTATTTGTATTATAATACAAAATTATACATTAATTTTACTTAATTTTTGTATTTGCATATATGCACTCAAATGTATCACCCAAATTTTTCTTTTTAGCAGTGGAATTATATATTTTTAATAAAAGATTGTTTTTTCTAATGAAATTTAAATTAAATATATCACAGAATCTGTTATAATAAACACTTTGATTTTCCAAATCAATACATTTTAGAGAGTGTTTAGACATAAGTATATCTAATGATTTTGGATTAGCCTCAAAAGCATGATCTGTAGGTACTATAGAGAAGTAGTTTTTATTATATTTTCCGCTGAGTCCGTTTCCATTAGGTGTGGCAAATGCTAGTATGCCGTCATCTTTTAGAGAGAAAAGTATCTTATCCAAAATAGATTCAAAATTATATACATGTTCTACAACATACCAAGCGGTAATTATATCATATTCTTTTTCTTTATATTCAAAATCTAGTAAAGAGCAATTATGTACATTTAGTTTCAAAGTATTAATGCAATAATTTGAGGCATATTCACTTATTTCTATGCCTTCGGTTTCATAACCATATTCTCTGGCCTCATTCAAGAAGAAGCCCATTGCACTTCCTATATCAAGAATTTTTCCATTTGGTTTTATTTTCTTTATCTTTTCCAAACGCCTTTTTGCTAAAGCGGATAAATTCTGACTGTCTTCCTCATAAGTTTTTCCATATTGATTTTTATAATCTTCAACAAAATATTTTGATGAATAATCTGTAAAAGGAGGAAGGAAATATTTTCTAAATAATGTATTGCATTTCTTACACTTATACAAATTAGATTCTATATTTCTATTTTTCATTTCTATATCATGGCTGCTGCAAAAAGGACATTTTATATCTTTAAAATCTTTTATATTATCTATTATAGTTTTTATTCTTTCTAAAGATTTTTCTGTATTTATTGATTTCCCGTTTTCTGTGTATTTCTCTTGTATTTCTTTATTGAATAAAAATTCTTTTAATTTTACTGCTGCTTCATCAATGTTAACTTTTTCAAAGAATCCCAAATTAAAGAATAATTCTTTTTGGCTTTTGGCTAAATCATCATGATATTTTGTAGGAGAAAGCACTATAGTAGGTATTGAAGCCTCTATACATTCAAAAGCGGTAAGTCCAAAATATGTTATTACAGCACTGTATGGAGTTATAAATATATCAGGACTGAAATTTTTATAGCTTATATTTTTATATTCGCTTTCTTTTTCTGTGTCTATCAATACGAAATTTTTATCTTCTATTTGTCTTATAATATCAATGGCTTTCTTTTTTAATTCATTATTAAATCCTAAGTATAAAAGCACTGGGGCATTTTTATCGTATTTAGGCTTTATATTTGAATTTAATATAGTAGCTATAAAAGGCTTAATATTAACTTCTTTTGAGTTATCTATATTAGGAAGCATTTCTATAACTATATCAGCAAATGCTCTTTCATTTCCTACACTGTCTATTATTATAACATTGCTTATAGTTTTTAATTCCTTTATGAATTTAGGTTCTACTTCTCTGCTGTCCACTATTATCAAATATGGATTTAATTTCTTTATTTCATTATATTTACAAGTTTTTATACTGCTGTCTTTAAATATATCACTGTTATTATTTATAGAAGAAAATACAAAATTGTAATTATCTTTTAATCTATTCGCTATGAACTTCATACGGGTAATATGTCCAAACCCATATATTGTTCCTATATCTGTTATTATACATATATTATAATTCTGCATGGGGAAACTTTACTATTGTGTTTTATTTTTTATTAACTTCTTAAATTAACGGATTTTAGTGTCTAAGCATTATATATTAAAAAAATATAATTACAAACAAAATATATTAATTTAGGGGCGGGTGGGCGGGGTGAATATATTAAAAAACATATTTCTATTATACATGCATTTAGTCATGTTTATGTGAATAGATTTTAAACAAATATGATTATTTTAGGAAGTTTTGCTGATTCATAAATATGTAAGTTATTAGAAGTATTTTACAATAAGAAATATTTTATTTATCAATTTAATACTTTTAAAAATAAAATATTAATTATATACAATCTAATTTGAATATTTTTTTAATATGCGGCATATATTATTTATTATTTTTGTATTATTAGAATCATAATCATTGCTTTTTAAATATGTATAAACATCGTCGCCGTTATTATCTTTTTTATTAGTATCAGCATTATGCTTTAAAAGCTCTTTTATAATATTTTCTTTGAGCATTAAGGCAGCATACATTAAAGCAGTAGTTCCATTATTATTTGTATCATTAATATTTACATTATAATCTATAAGAAGTTTTATAATATCAGTTCTTTTATAAAATATTGCTACAAGCAAAGCATCAAAGCCTTGTTTGTTTTTTATATTCAAATCGGCATTATTTTTTAATAAAAGTTCTGCTATATTATAATGTCCGTAAAATGAGGCAAATATTAAAGCAGTCCAATTTTCATTATTAATCAAATTTACATCAGCATTATTTTTTATTAATTCTTTTGCTATATCAATTCTGTTAAATATTGAGGCAAGCATTAAAGGACTAAATCCTTCTTTATCGAATGAATTTATATTAATTCCTTCATTAATATATTTGTTAAATATGTTTAAATCTCCATTTTTACAGCTTTCAAAAAAATCTTTCATTTCTTACTATTCTTTACTATATAATATTATAATAATTACAATATTTAACAATGTATTTTATTTTGCAGTAAAATTATTCCATTAAAAAATCATTTATTAGTTCTATTAATTTATTTTTAATTTCTTTAAAATCAGAGTTTAAATTTATTGTATTAACAGCAAAATATTTATCTTGTATTTTATATTCTTTATTAATATTATCAGAGCATAAAGGATAAAGTAAAACACCTTTTATAGTTTTAAATTTTTTATTGACATTACTCATATAAGAAAACATTTGATATAAATGCTGGCTTCTTATTGAAATCTTATCATTATTTTTTATTAATATATTTTTATAAAATTTTGTATCTATTATTAAACATTTTTCTTTATTATAAATCATGATATCAGTTTTCATTATAGGTATATATTCATTATTATTTATCTGCCACCTAATAGATTTATTTTTTACTTTTATATTTTTATTATTTCTAAAATGCATTTTATAAAAGTTTAAAACAAATTTCTCATAAAGTATATGCATTCTTTTTTCTTCGTTAAAATCAATAAAGGAATATTCATCACTATTTTTATTAACTATTAAATGTTTATGTATGAATTTGCAAATATTAATTATAATTTTATAATGCATATTATTTCTATTGTACTTTAATGATTTGAAAGTGGCGTTATTAACATTTATATTTTTTATTTTTATAAAGTAATGATTTAATCTTATTAGTTTATCAAGAATATCATTATCTATATTTTTATAATTTATAAGTTTGTTTAAAGTGGATTTTATTATTTGATTAAAAAGTATATCATTAGATAGAATATTATAACTGCATACCAATTTTTTATAATTGATAGTATTTCTTTTTATAGATTTAGAAAAGTTAATTTTTCCTTTTAATACAGATAAATCTTCTTCTAAAGTTATATATCCTTTATAAAAACCTCTTTTAATTAATTTATCTAAAAACATATTGAGAATATAAGCCATAACATTATAAATATTATCAAACTTTTCATCTCCGAAAATTTCTTTTTTATCATTATCTTCATTATTTTTCATCAATGATATTCCAAACATTCCAAGCATAAGAAAGCATGTAGTATATATTTTTAATAGGTATTTTTATATTATTCATAATTTTATATTATTATTTTTGGGGACTAGCCCCCAAATCCCCAGTTCTTTTACCGACGCTCTGCGTGCCTGCGGCAAGGTACCTTTCGGTATTGGTATAAGGCACAGCCCGCCTTCGGCGAGAACCAAAAAAACTGCAATTTTACTCATCAAAAATTATAATTATGATTTAATATAACAAATTTTATATTTCCAATAACTTCTTTATTTCCTTTTCTGCTTTCTCCTCATTATCAAACCAATACTCTCTTAATGTAGGAGCTATCTCATATTCTATAATATTTTTGTATTCTTTATCATCTAATTTATCGCAAAAATAACTATGTCCTATAGTGTAGCCTTTACCTAGAGTTCTGTCGCTTTTTATAATATTATTCAGATCAGTAAATTTTTTAATTATTTTATCTATAAGCTTATCATTTACATTTTGATTTTTTAAATAGTTTTTAAATTTTTCATTTTCAAAAGCTGGCTCAATATCTATAAAACAAAATCTTCTTCGTAATGCATAATCAATAACAGCAATACTTCTGTCAGCAGTATTCATCATACCAATAATATATAAATTATTAGGCACTGTAAAACTTTCATTATTGTAAGAGAGTATAATTTCTGCAATCTGTTATCCGATTCTATAAGCATTAAAAGCTCACCGAAAATTTTAGAAATGTTTCCTCGGTTAATCTCATCTATTATAAAGAAATAATCATTATCCATATCTGAGGCAGCTTTCTGACAAAAATCATAAAACACACCGTTTTTTAATTCAAAGTTTTTATCATTAGGTTTGTATCCAATAATAAAATCTTCATAAGAATAACTTTCATGAAACTGAACCATTTTTATTTTATTATCATCAGCTTCACCTATAATTGAATAGGCAAGTTTTTTAGCCATAAAAGTTTTCCCACTCCCGGTGAGCCTTGAAAAATAATATTCTTCTTTCTATTTAATAAATTGCAAATAGTATTGTATTTTTCTTCGGATATAAAAACTTCATTAAGAAAATCATTTTTTGTATAGGAGTTATCTGATTTATCATTTATATAATTATTATCTATATCTTTTTCTGAATTATATTCTAAATCATTAAAATTTATATCTATATTTTTTTCTTTTGATATTTTATTACATATTGTAAGTAATGACTTTGGAATTTTATTATAATTATCATATCTATATTTAATATGTTTTTTAATGGACTCTAAAGAGTTTTTTATATCAGTTGGATTATTATTTTTTGCAATCTTATCAAGAAAAAAATATATAAATGCATTGGCAACAAACATCGTAAATAATTCGCCTTCCTTCATTCCACAAAAAGCATAGTATAAACATATATAATAATTTTTTTTATAAATTCCTATATCATTTACTAATTTTTTCAATCCATCTTCTCTACGTATTTTATGATTATATATTTCTTCTAATGTATTATAAAGTAATTCTAATTGATCTTTGCTTAATTTCTTCTCCATTTTTTACTCCAATTTTATATATAAAAAAGCAAACCAGAAACTCAATATATCATTTGGATTGTTATTTATTGTATTTGTCAGCTAAATTTTTGCATTCATTTTCTGAAATATCAAATATTTTATTAATATTTTTTCCGCCATTTTTATAATATTCTTTATATATACAGGATAAGTATTTAGAATTATTCTTTATCATTTCTTTATCTTTTGAGAAATTTACTAATTTTGATAAATAAGATTCTGCTTTTTCTAAATAAAATAAATTCATGCCTTTAGCACATTTGTATTTATAACAATAAAGAGCAGATATATTTTTTAATGTATCCAAATTTATATTATCAATCTGTATAGCATTTTCTGCATATTGAATAGCTTTATCTAAATAATTCTCATCATTTTCATCATTATATTTTACTAAACACATAGAGTACATAATATATAAAGCATTTTTATTTATATCAGAATTATTATTACTTCTTTTTATAATTTTTTCACAACTATCAATAATCGATTTAGTATCAATATTTGTTTTTTTATGATTTATACTATTTTCTAATATTTTATCGATACTGAAAATATCTTTAAGTAATGTGTAATTTTCTATATATACCTAAACAATTATACTTTGTCAAAAATAAATTTATGTTTTGGTTTTATATTTGGGGCTTTGCCCCAAACCCCACTTCTTTTGTTGCCACAAAGAAGCAAAAGGGCTATATTTTAGCTTAAATTAATAGTTTATATTACATGTAAAACAATTTTAGTATGATTTAGTACTAATTTTATACCTTGCACTTTCGCGAAGCGTATCCAAGCCTGTCGAGGATATAGCAACTTTGACGAAGTCCGCAGAGCGTATGCGGCGGGAAAAAGTTGACTAAAAAAATGACAAAGTTAAAAATTTTCAGTATATTTTAATCTATATAAATTTAATATATTATTAAGTATATTGTTATATGTATCAGTATTTATTATATTGCTACTTGTGGAATTAAATAAATAATTATAATAATTAATAGATTTATTATAATCATCATCAGAAGTAGTATGTTCATATTTAATATAATATAGCCAAGCTATAGAATCAAGTTTATCTTTTTCATTAGAAATATTACCATAATCTTTTATGGCTTTATTAAAATATTCATAGACTTCATCATTTTTACCCAAACTATATTCATATTTTTTAGTATATAGCCATGCTCTTCCTAGTAGTGCTTTATTATTATGATCATCATTTTTTATAATTTTATCATAATCTTCAACTGATTTATTAAAATATTCATCATACTTTTCATTTTCATACTTTTTACTATATAATAATGCTCTGGAATTAAGAATATCTAAATTATCCTCATCTAATTTCAATATTTCACTGTAACTATCTATTGCTTTATCATATTCTTCATCAATTTCTTCTTTTCTAGCTTTTGATACATACATGTCTATTGTTATTTTTTTAGAAGCTTCTTCAATACTTACTAATTTTTCTTCCATTGATTTAATATTTTCTTTATTGAATTCTATTGATTTGTTATTAGAGTATATTCCTAAAATTGTAAATATTATCATACTTAATGATAAGAATGCTAGCCAGAAAGTTACAGTATTTATTCCGAACTCTTTAGTGTCTCTTAATGTTTCTCTAAGTAAATCAATGTTAGGTTTGAATGCTTCTTCTAATGTATCTTTGATAAACTCTTTGTTACTTGAACTTTCATTTGTGATTGTTTCTTTTAGTAACTCATAATAATTGCTTAATTGTATTTGAGAATTTGTTTCAAATTTTCCAATACTGTCATCTATTGATTTTTTTATTGAATTAGTATAATAAAAATATATAGCAATTAATGCTAGCAAAGAGAGAAGACATACAACAATATACAATATAAATGTAGTATTATCTTTATTGGAGTTATTTGTATTATTAGACATATTTTTACCCTCTATAATAAACTTTATATTATATATTTTTATATAAAAAAATAAACAATATTTAGTTCATAATTTTGTTTAAGAGCCATAGATATTGCACACTTTTAGTTTAAAAAAAAGAAGGTATTCCTTATAATTTAAATTACTAGAAATAAACCCAAAGGAATACCTATGAAACAGTATAATGAACAACAGAAAAAAAAGATAGTATTAATTATTAATAAAGTAAAAAATAAAAAAGCACAGGCTTTAAAATTTAATATTA